>JADGFG010000037.1 GCA_016743995.1 Kangiellaceae bacterium
GTCCCCAGCCATCCATTATGATGAGCGCAACAGGTCTTTTTTGCATACTGAATTCTACAAATATAAGGGTTTATTGGCGGCTGATTATACACGAATTTTGTAAGTTGTGATTTATTGCTAACCAGGATTTCAATTACTGGCATATAATTTTGGTTTATTTGATGAGACTAATACGCTTTCTATACAAAAAAGCATAGACTCTGGCGATAAATCGACATTAATTCTTTTATTAGTCAGAAACCTGGCTAAGTTTAGAAGTGCCTTTATTAATTCTTCTGTTTAACAGGGTACATAAAGAATTAGCAATATATCAGAAATATAAATTTGGCAAACTCAAATAATATGACACGTTATACATTACCTGTTTATAAAACTGGCTGGTTTTATCTGTTGTTAGGTTTGTGGGGGGCTATTTACTGGTTTACCGGACAAGGAGGGTTTAACTGGCTTAATCAATTGAACAGAGAAAGACTGTTTCAGGCGAGTTCAGTTGATCTCGTCGAGCAAAAAGTCGTTCGTCTGGAGTCGCTTCTTATTGATTCAAGATTTGAGCGTATATCAAAGGTTCTCGCGCGTTATCCTTCAACGCCTGTTTTACTTATTGGTTCTCCTTCAGCAAAATTTAATGAAAAACTCCAGAAATTTTTAAAAAAGAACCCTCGAAAGGCAAAAGTCACTGTTGCCACTAAGCAAACGTCATCGGCTTCAGATATTGCTGAATTGACGAATGAGAAAGATGCAATTAGTAATAGCCTGAACTGGTTTCGTTATCCGCAACCTGAGCAAGTTCGCTGGCGTACATCGAGTAATATTGTTTTTTCACCTTTATTATCTCACTCTCGTGGCGGTATCCCTCTGGTATGGCAAAATAAAGAGAAAATGTTTTTAACCATTATGGGGGAAGTACTTCGTCAGACTTCGCCTGGTAAAGATGCTCAGGTTAAGGTGGGCTGGAATATTGAGCTGGTTTCGGCAGAAATGCAATGGCCTCTGGGGATGAATGGTGAGGTTTATAGTGCGGGTCCTTTACCATTATCAAAGTCAACTAAGGCATTTTTAGTTGAGCGAAAAAAAGATTCGCTTCAGTTGATTATTATTGATGACAATTCTCACCCAATGGCAAATGAAGTGGTTCGTACTACTGAACGTTTGTTACAGCATAATTATCTTTATCAGAATATTACCGTAATCGCTCTTCAGTGGATATTACTTATCGCCGGTGTTGTGATGGTCTGGTATGCCAGCCGTTTAAAAATTCTCACTCAGCTGTTAATCATTCTGGGTTTTATTGGTAGTCTCTGGATGAGTCAATACTTGATATTTAGGCAGATGCAATGGCTGGAAATATTACCGACTATTGTTGTGGTATTTTTTTCATGGATTATCTTCCTGGCTTATCAGAGAGAATCGTTTTATCTGGAGAAAGTGAAACAACATCATAATATTTTACTGGCAGAAGCATTGCCCATATTTTATCAAACCCAACAGCTGGAAAAAGTTCAACAACATTTAGCACAGACATCTGCTGATATAAAGTTAATTGATACTGTCTTTGATATTGCTCTTCAGGCTGAAGCGGTAAACAATAATGTATTAGCAAAAAAATTACTGATGTGGATTCAAAATTCGGGTATCAAACATGTTGACAGCGAGCATAAGCTTTTAGAAATACAGCAAAAAATTAATGATGAAACATTAGGTAAAACTTTAGTTCTGGAACCGGGAAAAGGCAAAGGAACGGTAAGTATTAATTCATTTGCCAATGTCAAGCGTTTCGGTCGCTACCTGGTGAAAGGTGTACTTGGAAAGGGGGCTATGGGCATTGTTTTCAGAGGTGTTGATCCCAAAATTAATCGACATGTGGCCATTAAAACATTACAGCTGACAAGTGACCAGGCGGCGGAAAGTATCAAGGAAAGTAAAAAACGCTTTTTTCGAGAAGCTGAAACCGCTGGTAATTTAAGTCATGCTAATATAGTCACTATTTATGATGTTGGAGAAGAAAGAAACCTGGGTTATATCGCAATGGATTTGTTAACGGGAGCGCCATTATCTGATTTTCTTAAACCGGAGCTACGTTTGTCAGCTGCATTGATTTATCAGTTGATGATTCAAATTACAGATGCTTTAGATTACGCACATAAACAAGGCGTGGTTCACCGAGATATTAAACCTGGTAATATTATATTTGATAAAAAAATTAAAAAAGTGACCGTTACTGATTTTGGAATTGCTTACGTGAATGATCATAGCAAAACTCGTACTGGAACAATAATGGGAAGCCCTTACTATATGTCTCCTGAACAGATTCTGGGTCGCCGAGTCGATGGAAGAAGTGATATTTTCAGTTTAGGTGTGACTTTTTATCAATTATTAAGTGGTAATTTACCGTTTAATGGCGAGTCCATAGCCAGTGTTGCCTATCACATAACAAAGTCAAAACAGCTATCAGTCAGGCAGTGGGATAAAAAGTTACCAGCCAGCGCTGCAAGAATTACTAATAAAGCGATGCACAAAGAAATCGGTAAGCGCTATCAGACGATGCAGGAATTTAAACAGGCATTGATTAACGCACTAAAACGAGACTTTAAAAAGGCTCCTATCGTATGATTATAGACTATTTGAATATAGCGTGTGAAGAGAGCAGGGCTCATGGAGAATGCTGGTGAAACTTTTGATTGAGGGTCTTTGCCGACGAGGTGCGGTCAGGGAAAATAATGAAGATTTTATTGAATACGGAACTCATCCTGAAGCGTCTTTTTTCTGGGGAGTGATTGCCGATGGCATGGGGGGTCATCAGGCTGGTGAAGTTGCCAGTGAAATGTTGGCCAAGTCTGTGAAACAGGCGGTAGAACGGCTGGAAAACTATAATCAAAACTGGGAAGTCTGGGTTACTCAGGTATTACAAGAAGCTAATCAGTGCATTTTTAGTGCTTCAAAAAACTCGGCTGAATTACAAGGTATGGGAACGACTGGTGTCGTTTTAGTAGGCCATAAAAATCAATATTACGTTGGCTGGGTGGGAGACTCCCGTGCTTATTTGTGGCGTAAAGATACACTAGAGCAACTGACATGTGATCATACAGCGATACAATACCTGCTAGATAAAGGCGCTATCAGTCAGATGGAGGCAAGTCGCTCAAATACCAGGCATATACTCGCGAGGGCGTTAGGAATAAAAAATACTGTTGAGGTTGATTCGATAAAAGGAAAGTTAAAAACGGGAGACATATTCATGTTATCTACTGATGGGCTACATGAAGTTTTATCTTCAGAAGTTATTTCCAGACAGATTGCTCCGTTTGCAAACAAACAATCTGTTTGTGATAAGTTGTACCACCAGGCTATTGAATTGGGAAGTCGTGACAATATCAGTCTGATTTTAATCAAGCTGGATTTCGATTAGTCCACGGTGAGTCGACTGCTTTCACGTTATAATCTGGGCTTGTTGTCTTGCCCCACGGGTGCAAGCTTAAGCGCTGAACACTGAAACCTGAATTTCCAGTGAGTTTGGGTATCGACTGGTTTTAAGGTAATAAATTTGTAGGAGAGTAATAATGGCTTATCTGGCACTTGTGGTTGAAGATGTGGTGATTAATAAGTGGGATATTTCTGAAGAGGTCATGATTATAGGACGTGCCGTGGATTGTGATATTCAAATTGATGATCAATCGGTTAGTTCAAAACATGCCAGAATTCTTGTTGAATCAGAACCATATATGGAGAGTGTTCAAAGTATTTATCTGGAAGATTTAAAAAGCACCAATGGTACTGAACTTAATGGGGTAAAGATTGAGAAAGAAAAGCTAAAAAATAATGACTCAATAAAAGTTGGTTTCAATCTGTTCCGTTTTATTAATTCTGAGTCGCCAGATTTGAACGATACTGCTGTTATTATCAGTTAACCCAGTTTCTGGGCTAATCATTTAACGACAGGGCTTGCGTAGCTAACCTCTGGTAGTGTGTGTATAATGCTCAACCTTATTTTAGAATAAACCGGGGTAACGGTTTGTTCGCGTTACCAGGAAATATTACAAAAGGTTAGTTATGACAGAATTTTTTCAATTTGCCCTCAATAACTGGATGCTCACCGGTGCCTGGGTAGTGGCTGCAATATTATTGTTATCAGTACAAATGAGATTGATGGCGCATGGGCCAAAGTCAATTACGACGCAGGTGTTGACTAATCTGGTTAATCAGGAAAATGCGGTTATCGTCGATATCAGAGGGCAGGCAGATTTTAATAAAGGCCACATCCAGGGAGCCGTAAATATTCCGTTAAGTCAGATAAAAGAAAACTGTAAAGACCTTGAAAAATATAAAGAACGACCCATTATTGTTGTTTGTGCCAATGGTATTCAAGTGAATGCCGCCTGTGACAGCTTGCGTAAGGCCGGTATTGATTCATTGCATAAATTAGCTGGCGGAATGGGTGCATGGACTGGAGATAATCTGCCTCTGGTCAGATAACGTTCTATCTTGTCACTCCATTTCAACTTAACAAATAAGTGAACTTTGTTCCTGTTATGAGACAGGTTGATAGCCTGTTAAACTGTAATAGAGAACTATTTCAGAATAAATGTGTATTAACAAAGTGAGATAATATGACCGATCAAGTAGAGACAAATACTGACGCTACTGATGGCAGCGAGGAACAACAAGGGCCTCAGTTTGCTATTCAGAAAATTTATGTTAAAGATATTTCTTTTGAAGCACCTAATTTACCTGAATTATTCAATGAAGAATATAAACCCCAGGTAAAAATGGAAATGAACAGCCAGTCTCGCCAGGTAGCGGATGATCATTTCGAAGTGATATTGAATGTGACCCTGAGTGCAGAAATTGAAGATAAAGTTGCCTTTTTAGCAGAAGTTCAGCAAGCAGGCCTGTTTTTTATCAAGAATTTCAATGAAGAACAGACTCACCAGTTGATTGGTGCAGCTGCACCAGAGTCGCTCTATCCCTACGTGCGTGAAGCTATTTCTGGATTGATCGGTAAAACAGGGTTACCTGCTATTCAATTGGCTCCAGTTAATTTCATGGGATTGTATATGGAAAGGTTGAATCAGGTGCAACAGGAGCAAAAAGAAGGCTCAGCAAGTGAGACCGCAGAGAATTCTACAACTCATTAAGTCGTTAACTCATGTCTGATATATTTGCCAAACCGATTGTTGTGCTGGGCGCTGGTTCGTTCGGCACAGCTCTGGCTGTTCTTCTGGCCAGAAATGGTAATAAAACCATTCTTTGGGCCCGGGATACTGAACAGGCCCGGTTGATGAATCAACAGCGTCAAAACCGCCAATATTTACCAGATGTTACTTTACCTGAAAACCTGGTGATTAGTTCTGATTTTGAGCAGGCGGTAACCGGGGTAAGCGATATTTTAATTGCGACTCCCAGTTATGCTTTTTCGAAAACATTGAAGGCTTTGCTCGCTGTAAATCAGTCTGCAGGCGGGCGATTAGATAGAAGAATTGTCTGGGCATGTAAAGGTCTGGAGCCTGAAACAAGCGATTTCCTGGAAAATCGAGTGGTTGAACTATTTGGTGCTAGCTGTCCAAAAGCGGTGCTTTCCGGTCCCACATTTGCCAAAGAGTTAGCAATAGGTTCACCCACTGCAATTACGCTGGCATCTGATGATGGATTGTTTGCTAAGGATTTAAGTCGTCGTTTTATTAACGATACTTTTAGAATTTATCTGAGCTCTGACTTAAAAGGAGTTCAGTTTGGCGGAGCCTTTAAAAACATTGTCGCAATTGGAGCAGGTATTGCCGATGGGCTGGGGTTTGGAGCTAATGCTCGTACTGCATTGATTACTCGAGGCCTTGCTGAAATGATGCGAATGGGAGAGCGACTTGATGGCAGAGTAGAGACCTTTACGGGTATGGCTGGATTAGGCGACTTAGTTTTAACTTGTACCGATAATCAGTCACGTAACCGACGTTTTGGACTGGCTCTGGGAAAAGGGGCCTCAACGTCTGAAGCTGCCCAGCAAATAGGTCAGGTCGTTGAAGGGGTTCGAAATACTAAAGAAGTAAAGCACCTGGCAGAAATGTACGCTGTTGATATGCCAATTTGTCAGGCGATATATAGTATTTTATATTTAAACCAGGAGCCCAGAGTTGCGGCAAAAGAATTGCTGACCAGAACCCTGAAAGTAGAAGGGGATTAACTTTGTGTTTCATATAGCGCTGTATGAACCGCAAATTGCACCAAATACCGGAAATATTATGAGGTTGGTTGCAAATAATGGTTGTCGCCTACATCTGATTGAGCCTATGGGCTTTGATCTGGATGAAAAGAAAGTCCGCAGGGCTGGACTTGATTATCGAGATTTGGAAAATGTAACACTTTATAGAGATTATTCTCATTTTGTTCAGGCAATGAGCGGATCTCGGGTTATTGCCTGTACCACCAAAGGTACTCAAAATCATAGTGAATTGACTTACCAGGCTAACGACGTACTATTGTTCGGCGCGGAAACGCATGGCTTATCTGAACAGGTGATGGACACTATCGACCCTGCATTGCGCATACGTATTCCTATGATGGCGAATAATCGAAGTATCAATCTGTCCAATGCTGTTGCCATTATTAGCTATGAGGCCTGGAGACAACAAGGCTTTCTCGGGGGCAGCTGACTTACTTCAGCTTTAAACAAGCTCTGCTTTGTTAAGAATAATTTAACCCGGTTTTAACGTCAGCTTTTAGCTGGGCTTGTTATTCTCTTTTTAATTTTCTGGTGAGAGTATTGCGTCCCCAGCCAAGAATATTAGAAGCTTCAGCTTTTTTACCCAGCGATAATTCTAAAGCCGTTTGAATGAGTAACTGCTCAATTTCTTCCTGAATACTGATCAGAGCCTTAAGATCGCCTTTCTGATAATCATTGATCAGTTTTCTTGACATTGTGTTTTGCCAGCGTGTTGTCATTGTTTGGTTCTGGTTATCTGACTGGAGCTCAGGGGGTAAATCCTGCGGCATGATCAATTGACTATTGGCCATTACTGACAACCAGCGACAAATATTTTCAAGTTGTCTGACATTGCCAGGCCAGTGGTAATTTTGCATGGTTTTTAAGGTCTCTGAGGAGAGTTGTTTTTGAGTTTCCTGTAACTCCTGAGATATTTTTTCCAGAAAAAACTGAGTTAAAAGAGGTAAATCTTCCAGCCGGTTTCTTAATGGTGGAAGGTGAAGTGGGATGACATTAAGTCTGTGATATAAATCTTCTCGAAACTCTCCCTTTTTGACTTTGTTTAATAAGTCCTGGTGGGTGGCGGCAATAATTCTGACATTAACCTGTGTTGGCTGAGTTGAGCCAATTCGGTAAAAAGCCCCTTCTGACAGTACTCTCAATAATCGGGTTTGTGCTTCTAGTGGCATATCACCAATTTCATCCAGAAACAGGGTGCCATTGTTGGCTTGTTCAAACCTTCCCATATAACGAGTATTAGCACCGGTAAAAGCGCCTTTTTCATGGCCAAACAATTCAGATTCGATGAGATCTTTTGGAATAGCAGCCATATTAAGAGCGATAAAAGGAGCACTTTTTCTTGGGCTGTGCTGGTGTAGCGCATTGGCGACTAGCTCTTTTCCCGTTCCGGATTCGCCATTGAGCAAAACAGTGACCTGAGAATTTGAGAGTCGACCAATTGCACGATATAGGTCCTGCATTGCAGGGGATTCACCAATAATAAGGAATTTGTTCTGAGTAATTCCTGAGCTTGCTGTTTCATCTGGAATTTGATGCTGGGCAAGAGATCTGGATACCGTTGCAGTGACTTCATCCAGGTCAAAGGGTTTGGGCAGGTATTCAAAAGCGCCACTTTTATAGGCCTGTACTGCGCTATCCAGATCGGTATGTGCTGTCATGATGATCACTGGTATTTCTGGTAAGTCTTGTTGGCATTTTTCAAGTAAATCAAAACCAGAATTTCCAGACATTCTGATGTCCGAAATAATGAGATCAAATGTCTGTCGTTCTAATAACGAGATTGCTTCTTCTGCAGATTGAGCTTGTGTAACCTTGTGTCCTAAATCTTCAAGTAATTCATTAAGTACCCAGCGAATACTGTCGTCATCGTCGACTAATAATAAATGGTTAGCGCAATTAGTCATGATTTTTCTCCACAGGTAAGAATAAACTGAAACAGGTTTTTACCTGAGATTTTCTGGTTTGAATTTTTGATGGGGGAGGATTTAAATGGTTGGATAACAAGTGCTTTGCCTGGGATATCTTGTCGATATCCGTCTTTTCTGGTTGTGTACTGGCAGACAACGTGCTTTCTACTTCGATAATCCCATTGTGTCGTTGAGCAATTGACTGAGCGATACTGAGTCCCAGGCCAGAGCTATTTTTACCGCTGATAGTAGGGTAAAAAATATCATTAATTAATTCTGCGGGTATCCCACTACCATTATCAATAATGTCGATGCGAATGACTTGCCTGTGTTGTGTTTTTCCAATGGTATGTTGATGAATAATTCGAGTGGTGAGAGTGATACGTCCCCGTTCTGCCAGAGGTTCTATGGCTTCTGCCGCATTTTTTATTAAATTTAAAAGTGTTTGCTGGATTTGTCCGGGAGAAAGCAGCAGGTCTGGTAAGCTCGGATCGTAGTCTTTTACCACAATGGGTTTATGTTCAAGCTGTAACAAAACAATTTCAAGCGCCTGTTCTATGAGCAGGTGTGTATTGGTACAGATTTTTTCTTCGGGTACTGCAGGTAATAACAATCGGTCAACAAGATAGCCAAGACGTTCGGCTTCCTGAGTGATAATCTGACAATATTTGTTTGGAAAGTCATCCGGTAATTTGCGATCAAGCAGTTGAGCCGCACCTTTTATACCGCCCAGAGGGTTTTTAATTTCGTGAGCCAGGTTTCTTAATAAATGATTACTGACACGGTTTTGTTGTTGTAATTCAATATCTTTGCGTATCTGAGATTGATGTTCGCTGGTCTGAAGTTCTAACAGGATATAGTTGGCACCTTCAAACCGATAATTTCCGACCATGATATTGGTTTTTAATACACCAATAGAAGTCTTGAGCTCAATATCTTCCAGAAGTGTTGATCGCGGTTGTCTATGAATTTTGCGTAACAGATTTTCATCAATGTCACCTTTAATTAAGGCAAAAAATGGTTCTTCACGAATTAGCTTGCTTGAATGTCCCAGGAGTTGTTCTGCTGAATGATTCAGATAGGCTATATGCAAATTTTCCCTGAGTAGCAGAACAGCTGTCGCTAATACATCGAGAGGGGGCGAAGTAATCATTATTAAAGTAAATCTGACCAATTTGGTGAATAGAAAGTATTATAGCAAAGAGCGCACCTGATTGGTGCGCTCTAGTTATACCTATTTAGACTATCTTGCATTTTACTGGCTATGACTCAGTTCCAGGCAGGCTCCTGGAGCAAAATTGACTGGCTGTTTAATACAGGATACGTGTTCGAATAGTACCCGGAATCTGCTTGATTGCTTCAAGTACTTTGGTACTGGAGGTTTGATCAATGTCAGTAACAACATAACCAACTTCTCCTTTTGTTTGCAAGTACTGGCCAGAGATATTAACGTTATTCAATGAAAATACTTCAGTAATTCTGGCCAGTATACCGGGTTCATTTCTATGGATGTGGCAAATTCTGTGTTTTCCTGCATGGGAGGGTAATGATGCTTCTGGAAAATTAACCGCAGACAGGGTGGAGCCATTATTACTGTATTTTATCAGTTTTTCGCTGACTTCCAGGCCTATATTAGCCTGTGCTTCCTTTGTACTACCGCCAATATGTGGCGTAAGAATAACATTATCATGTTCTCTCAGTGGTGAAGTAAATGTTTCCTGATTTGATTTAGGCTCTAC
This sequence comes from Kangiellaceae bacterium, assembly GCA_016743995.1. Lineage (GTDB taxonomy): Bacteria > Pseudomonadota > Gammaproteobacteria > Enterobacterales > Kangiellaceae > Aliikangiella. The sequence continues at coordinate 9,858 of JADGFG010000037.1, forward strand.
GGGAAATACATCAATTGCGGCACCGGAGACTTTTTTGTTTTGTAAGGCGAGAGCTAATTGTTCAATGTCAACGACCGTGCCACGGGAAGCATTAATCAGAATAGCGCCAGGCTTCAGCTGCTGAAAAGCAGCCTGATTCATCATATTTTTTGTTTGCTCTGTTTCAGGAACGTGGAAACTGACAACATCAGAAGTCGCTAACAATTGTTCGTAGCTGGATGCTGGTTGAGCATTGCCCAGAGCCAGTTTATTTTCGATGTCGTAATATTGGACTTTTAAACCCAGGTTTTCTGCCAGAATACCTATTTGAGTGCCAATATGGCCATATCCAACGATACCTAGTACTTTTCCTCTGGCTTCGAAGGAGTTTTCAGCTGTTTTTAACCACTCACCTCGATGAGCGGCTGCATTTTTTCCTGGAATACCTCTTAATAAAAGTATCATTTCACCCAGAACCAGTTCCGCGACACTTCGAGTATTGGCAAAGGGGGCATTAAATACCGGGATGCCTCGAATTTGCGTTTCGTTCAGATTGACCTGGTTTGTTCCAATGCAAAAGCAGCCTATAGCACTTAATTTTGGCGCATAATCGAGCAGCTGTTGTGTGACTTTGGTGCGAGAGCGGATACCGAGAAAGCGGGCATTGTTTAACGCGCTTTTTAGTTCATCGTCTGATAGTGACTTGCTTGCTGTAAAAATATTTTCATAGCCGTCATTTCGAAAAAAGGTTTCTGCACCAGGGTGAATACCTTCCAGTAAAACGATTTTGATATTGCTTTTATCGAATGAGAGGGTTTTGTTAGTCACTATATTTGCCTTGAAATTTGTTGGGGTTGAAATCATGTGTCTCAATGTTAAAACTAGCAGAAACCGCCTTAAAAGTAACTTGAATCTGTTGCTTGTTTGCTAACGTTTAGTTATTAGGCGTATTTCCAATAATTGTCAGTTGGTGAAAATGAGCAGTGCAAATTGAGCAGGATATTGCTAGAATCGCGCCAAATTTAGTGAAAATCTCTGTTATGAACAAAAACGAAGTTTCAATTAATATAAAACAACTGCTTATCGATACGTTATCTCTTGAAATTAGTGTTGAAGAACTCGCTGATGACAGCCTGCTTCTGGGGGATATTCCTGAACTTGACTCAATGGCAATTGTTTCAATTATTACCGCATTAGAAGAATCTTTTGGTTTTGTTGCTGATGATGATGATTTATCGGCGGAAGTCTTTGAGTCGGTAGAAACGCTTACACTGTTTGTTATTGAGCGTATGTCTGTTTAATATCTGGGTATAAAATGAGAGCGCATGGGACTCAATTACGTCAGTTAATTATACAAATGAGTATTTTCTGTAAGATTTGCGATTCTTTGTTATGGTGATTATTTCTTAAATTGTTGTAAGCTTTTTCCTACAAATTAGTTTAGTCCATCTTACTAACTAGTCTTATGATTATTCTTTAAATTTTAATAACTAATTGATAGTAAACTAGAATTAGTTAAGTCTGGATATGAGAGTTTGTGTTGCTGTTTGATATTTCGCGTTTTAATTATTCACTTTTAAGTATAGCCTGTCTTGTTTTTTGCGGAGATATTTTGTGTCGATATCTCAAAATCCAATGAGTCAGTTGACACTAAAATAGTAACGCTGTACGATTCCGCAATTGACCTTACGTGCCCGTATGGCATTTTATTCTCGTCAAATCAAAATATGGGTGAGTTTTCAAAATATGGGTGAGTTTTGTTGTATCGCTTTTTGGTGTGTTAATTTTTGATGCATTTTTTAGTGATGTACTCTTCGTGTCGGATTCTGGCAGTCTATAATAATAAAAGCAGGTAATAACGACCATTACCTATCTTGTTACAGCACTTTTAGTTGTGACAGATTTAGAATGAGTTATAGGGACTTTATAATACATGTCAACAGTTAAGCTATTTAATCATCATTTTCGAACACCATTCTTATTTCTTTTGTTTATCGAGTTTTTGATCATCTTTGCGTCAACTTATGTCGGTGTTTATTTAAGGTTTGAGCAGCTTGCCTGGCAACCTGATTTAGAAGGCATCCCCGATTTTCCTGTTAAAGCACTTATTTATTCTGTGATCATGATCTGTGGCATGATTGCTATGGGGCAATATCAGACTCCTGGCGCTCAAGGTCGTTATTTTTTACCTAATGTTGCAGTGAGAATTATTATCAGCTTGTTGCTGGGAATTCTTGGGTTGGTTGTTGTTTATTATATTTTTCCCGAGATTTTGATTGGTCGAGGTGTTATCGGTTATTCGGTCGCTTCTGCTTTAATTAGCCTGGTGCTGATTCGTCTGGTTTTCTACCATACGGTTGATAGTCGTATTTTACGCAAGCGAATACTGGTTTTTGGTGCGGGAAAACTGGCTAAAAATATATTAGGGAATACTCAGCGGGCACTTTCTCCTGCAAATGCCAGTTACGTAATACATGGCTTTATTGAGGTTGCTGAGGAAAAAACAGAAATAGAAGAGAAGTATCTGGTTAAACCAGGTGATGACTTGATAGGTTATTGCGAGGCTTATGAAATCGAAGAGATAGTGCTGGCAATTGAAGATAGAAGAAAGAAATTACCGGTAGATGCATTGCTGGAATGTAAGCTATCTAATGTTAACGTTAGTGACTTTGTATCATTCTGGGAACGTGAGAAAAGTATGCTACGGTTAGATATGCTGAATCCTTCATGGATGATATTTAATGATGGTTGCAAACAAAGCGGTATAAATCAGTTTTTATGTCGATTATTTGACGTACTTATCAGTTTTGTCATTTTAGGTTTTATGTTACCTGTATTAATATTAACAGCGTTACTTATTTATATTGAAAGTGGATTTAAAGGTCCTGTTTTTTATAAGCAGACACGCGTCGGGTTAAATGGCGAAACCTTTGAGCTTATGAAATTCAGAAGTATGATTGTTAACGCCGAAAAGCAGGGTGAAGCACAGTGGGCGCAACAGAATGATGTTAGAATAACTCGCATTGGTAAATTTATTCGTAAAGTGCGTATCGATGAGTTACCACAGATATTAAATATTTTCAGAGGGGACATGAGTATCGTTGGGCCACGGCCGGAGCGTCCTGAGTTTGTTAATGAATTAGAGGAAAAGCTGCCTTTTTATAGTGCAAGGCATCGAGTAAAGCCGGGATTAGCTGGTTGGGCACAGTTAAAGTACCCATATGGAGCGAGCGAAGAAGATGCATATAATAAATTACAATATGATCTTTATTATGTTAAAAACCATTCTCTGGTTATGGATATTTTAGTCTTACTGCAGACGGTGGAAGTGATAATATTAGGTAAAGGGGTAAGATAGATGAATAGAATATTAAAGTTAATTAGCTTTGTTTTGGTTATGCTAACGGCAGGCTGTAGTAATTTGCCTGATTCTGTAACTTATGGTCCAGAAGTTAGTCAGAATAAGCGGTTATTGGTCGATCAGTATTATATTGGTGTTGATGATGAAGTGGCAATTAATGTGTGGAAACATCCTGATTTGTCTATTACTGTACCTGTGCGGCCCGATGGTAAGATTTCTGTGCCGCTGGTTGGTGAAGTTCTGGCAGGAGGTAAAACGCCTGTGGAAGTGGATGAAGAAGTCACAAAAAAGCTAACTCGATATATTCGAGATCCACAAGTGTCAGTTATTCTGGTGGAATTGAGAAGTCATGAGTTTTTATCCAGAGTTCGAGTGACGGGAGCTGTTAGAAACCCACGCTCATTGAATTTTCGCCAGGGCATGACGGTGCTGGATATTGTGCTTGAGGCGGGTGGGCTGAACGAGTTTGCTTCAGCTAATAATTCTAAGCTGTTTAGAGTTATCAAGGGTAAAGTTGAACCAATTAATATTTATTTGTTCGATATTCTTAATGATGGAGATATGAAAACCAATATCGCTATTGAGCCTGGTGATATTTTATCAATACCTGAAAGAGTTTTTTAGAAGAAGTATCATGAATCAATCTATTGGAGAATTACTCAAGCGTGTTTTAAGAGAAGCATGGAGCAGAAAGCTACTAGTTTCATTTATTTATATGGTCACTTCTGTGACTTTTCTGGTGCTGGCCATTATCTGGCCCAGAATTTATACATCGTCGAGCACGGTGTTTGTAGAACAGCAAAATATTATGAGTCAGCTATTAGGGGATGACGCGGCACTAACCAGTGCGACAGATCATGCTAAGGTTGCCAGAGAAGTTGTTTTTAGTCGTAAAGCAACAGAACATATTCTGGGTGAGATTGACTGGTTTGATGGAGATGAAGCAAGCCCGGCTGAAAAAGAGTTAAAGGCAGAAGATATACGTAGCAAAACGGCGTTTAATAATCAGGGGGATAACCTGATAAAGATCGTGTATCGGGATGTTGATGCTACCCGAGCCTATCAGGCAACTAAATTAATGACTTCAATTTTTATTGAAGAAAGCTTAAAAACCAAACGGGATGAGAGCCGTGCAGCACATGATTTTATCAGTCGCCAGGTGGAAGAGTACCATACGAAACTTTCAGACGCAGAGACTGCAATTAATGATTTCCGCTCGAAAAATATTGATTCAACACCGGGTTCTGAGTCTGCTGTTAACGAGCGGATAATACAATTACGTCGCCAGGTCGAAAGAGCAGAAATGGAAATTTATGAAGAAGAGTCAAAATTAAAGTCAACTCAGCGCCAACTCTCTGGTGAGCAGGGCTCTGAAAATACTGCGAGTATTTTGATAGAAGGACAACTTAATACCAGAATTGAGGAACTAGAGGAACGACTGGCAAATTTACGTTTGACCTATATGGATAATTACCCTGATATTGTTCAATTAAAAAACCAGATTAAGGCGCTGGAAGGTCAGATAGATAAAGAAATAGAAAACCGAAAAAACGGCTCTGGTAAAGTTGCTCTTAGAAATGGGCCTATTGCTCAGGAGCTTCGTCGTCAGATTTTGAGAAATCAAACAACACTTAATTCTTTAAAATCAAGAAGGCTTCAAATTGAAAAGTTACTAAAAAGTGAAAAAGATAAAAAAGACAGAATTTATGCCGTTAAGTCTGAAATTGCAGAACTTATGCGAGATTTTGATGTTAACCAGCAAAAATATCAGGATCTTTTAGCGCGTCGAGAAAACGCCTATATTTCAATGAATATTGATAAAGAAAATCAGGGAATGTCTATTAAAATTCAGGAATCTGCATCTTTGCCAATTTCCCCTAAGGGTATTCGTTTTGCTCACATAGTGTTAGCTGGATTAGTGTTCGCTTTTGCAGTTCCTATTGGGGTGGCCTACGCATTGAGTTTAATTGATCAAAAAGTGAGAGATGTTCCTCTCATTCTGGATAAGCTGAATTTGACGATTATTGGAATGGTGTATCCAGTAAGAACGCCCGCTCAGACCAGAGAAAACATCAAATATGGGCTTCTGATGGCGTTAATAGTATTAGTAAACTGGGGGCTTTATGGTTATCAGGTTTACTTAAAGATGGTAACAGCAATATGAACATAATTGAATCAGCACTCAATGCTAAGAACAAATCCGAAGACTTAACCGAAGAAGTTAAATCTGTTGCAGCAAGAAAGCGAGATCCTCGCACTTTAGGTTCTGCCAGAAATCAAATTGCGACAATGGTCCAGTCTCGCATATTTTCACCTGAAGAATTTGCAGAGAAAGGATTAATTTTTTCTGCAATGAAAGATTCAACGCTCTTAAATAAATATAGAAACTTAAGAACTAAGCTACTAGCGTCAACTTCAAAACATAATTTTATCACGCTGATTACTTCGGTGGTTCCTGGTGGCGGAACAAGCCTGGTTGCAGCAAATCTTGCTGCTGCATTTTCGCTTGATGAAGGAAAGACTTCTTTGCTAATTAACGCAGATGTTAACGAAAAACAGTTAGACTCTTTGTTTGACGTTGAATATGAAACAGGACTGATTGACTATCTTGAGTCTGATGATGATGCTGGAAATGACAAAATTATTTTTGAAACTCCAGTGCCACGTTTAAGGTATGTACCGATAGGAAAAGCAAGGGTTAATACTGCCGAGTACTTTACTTCAGATAAAATGAAATCATTCATGCAAGATGTGGTGCTTCGCTACTCTGAGAGATATCCCATTATTGATGCACCTTGCATTAATACTTCTGCTGATACTCGAATTTTACTTGAGCTGTGTGATAAAGCTATTCTGGTAATACCTTACGGGATTTGTACAGAAGAAGAAATAAAAGCTGCTGTTCAGGCATTGGGCAAGGATAAGTTTGCTGGCGTTGTATTGAACGAGTTTTAATGATGAATAAAACTCTGTTTATAAAAGGGCTGGTGCTGAGTGTCATTTTTCAAATAATTGAAGTTGCATCTTTTGGACTGGTTTTTGCCGGGCAATACAATTACGCAATTTTTTCTTCTGCTGAAATGAGTGACAATATTTTACAGTCGAGTAATAAAGAGTCTGGACACTCTGTTGATACAGGGTTAAATTTTTCTTTTAGTAGTGATGTCGATCATGAGTTGGTAAGTTCGTTCAATGGCGCTATTTCTCATGAAACTTATTCACAATCGCAGGCTGACGACCAAATTTATAAACAAGCATCGGCATTGTTAGTCTGGGAGCCAAGAACAAATAATTTTAGCTTGCGGCTACTCGATGAGCTTTCTCAAGTGCCGCAAAATCGATATACCTCTCAGCAATTGGGAAATTACCGTGACTCAAATGTAGTTAGCGTTAATCCTGAATACTTTTTTAAAATGAACTCACTGGAAAGATTGAATTTTTCAGCGGACTTTATTAAAAGTAAAGATGAAGGTGTTGTGAATGCTGCTGGTGCTGTGGTTGATGCCTCCAGATTTACTCAGAATTCTTCCGTTAGTTACCAACGAGAGTTAAGTTCAACGAGTCGAATTTATCTGGTGTATGCCAGAATTGATACTGATTTTGCTGCGGATGTTTCTCAGGGGGCCGTTGACTATGTTCAGGATGACTTATTTGTTCGGTGGGTTGTTCACGGTCGAGCGACCAGACTTCAGCTTGAGCTTGGGCGTTCTGATCTTGTTGATGAATTTAATAAAGAAAAAAGTGTGACCTTAAGAGAGCTGTCAGTGACTCGTCAGATCAATTACAACAATGAACTGGTATTCTTTCATCGAAGTGGCTTTAACAATATGCTAAACCTCAACTTTTCTAGCGACTCTGTTGATGTTGGGAACCCTGCAAATAACCTTCTTTCTGCTCAAATTACAACAGAAACTTCATTTGCCTACAGGATAACAAGCGATCACTTGAATTTATCTTTTCGAATGTATAGAACTTTAATAGAGGGAGCATTTGAAGAAAGCGAAGAGCTTCAACGTGGTGCTGACTTTAATATAACCTATCCCGTTTCTCGATTATTCGGAGTAACAACAAACTCAGATATCTCGTTCACTTACAGTAAAACCAAGAATTCTTATGAATTAGAAAATGCTGGAACGGTTGATAATGGTGAAGAACAATTTCAGCTGAGTTTTAATTATAATTATAGTCCGACTTTAACATTTTTTATTTCCATGTTTCATCGCAGAAATTCAGAAGGGGTTACTGGCAGTGAAGAATTTGAAGTTGAAACTAATCGGTTGGGGTTAGGGTTTTCTTATTCACCATCGGGACGTTTTTAAAATATCTGATAAATATTAAGGATGTAGATGGATACAAATAAATTTAAATTATCTCGTAGAACTTTTCTTGGTTTAACTAGCGCTTCTGTTCTGGGCATTGCAATTTCGGTTAAGTTAAATGGCTGTTCAAGCACTGAAACGATAAAGAGTTTTCAGCCGTGTGCGTGGTTATCAATTGAAAAATCAGGGAAAGTTAATATTTATATTTCAAAAACAGAAATGGGGCAGGGAATTAGTACCGCGCTAACAATGTTGATTGCGGAAGAGCTGGAATGTAATCTGGAAGACATCGTGGTTCATCAAGCTGACTATTCAAGAGAGTTCGAATCAATGGCAACAGCAGGTAGTCGCTCAATTAAAGAGTTATGGTTACCTATGCGTCGAGCCGGAGCAGCTGCCAGAACCGTTCTTATTGATGCCGCAGCCAGAAGCTGGGGAGTACCTGTAAAAGAATGTCGTGCAGTAAATGGGACTGTTGAGCATGTCGGTAGTAATAAAAAAGCTAGTTATGGTGATTTGATTGAGCTTGCTAAAGCATTAGAGCTACCAGATAAAACTGAGCTGAAAAGCTACGATAATTTTAGTATTATCGGCCAGTCTTTGTCAGATTTCAGAATTGATAAACTTGTTAACGGTAGTGCTCAGTATGGCATTGATGTTCAATTACCTGATTTGAAATTTGCTGCGATCAGACAGGCGCCTTTCGGTTCGAGTTTAAAAAGCTATCAGGTTAACAAAAAGCATTCAGACAAAGGTATTCTTAAAATTGTAGAGCTGGAAAATGCTGTTGTGGTTGTTGCTGAGAGTTTCTGGCAAGCGCATAAGTATATTAATTCGCTAAAAGTTGAGTGGAGTGATACTCGTTACTCTGATTTGAATGACTCAGTTATTCGTAATCGGTATCAAGAACTGATTGGCAAGCCGGGTAATATTGATTATAAGTCTGCTGAAAAAATTTTGATTCAAAACCCCGTATTGATTCAGGCTAACTATGAAGTCAGTTATCAGGCTCATGCTACGCTGGAGCCAATGAATTGTACTGTTCGCATTAATGATGGCGAATGTGATATCTGGGTACCTACGCAGGATCCGCAGGGGGTGTTAGCCGTTGCAAAATCAGTGCTTCACTCTGGTCTATCTCGGTGGACGGCAAAACTCTCGGATGCCGTTGGGCTTGAAGGCGATATCAGAGTACATCCAACACTTGTGGGCGGCGGTTTTGGTCGAAGATTAGAAAGTGATTTTGTTAGTCAGGCGGTCACCATTGCAAAATTAAGTGGATACACTATAAAGCTGCTCTGGTCCAGGGAGCAGGATATTCAGCATGATTACTATCGACCCTATACTTATCATAATATTAATGCAGAATTGACAGAAGGTTCGCAGGAAATCAAAAACTGGCATCATAAGATTATTGGTCCTTCTCACGGGCGCTCCGTGGGCGGTTCAAGTAACATGCCCTATGATATTGGCTCATTGACTATAGAAAATCATGTTGAAAAAACCGGTGTTCCTATTGGTTCGTGGCGAGGGATCGGAAGTTCGCATAATGCATTTATCAGTGAATCCTTTATTGACGAAATTGCTCAGAAATTGAAAATAAACCCTTATAAATATCGCGTTAACCTGATAAACAACAATAAGAGAGCGCTAAATGTATTAAAGCTGGTTGCCGAAAAGTCAGGGATGTTATCAGAGCATTTGGAGGGTCGTTATTTTGGTATTGCGATTCATCCGGGCTTTGGTAGCTATTGCGCACAGGTGGTTGAAGTCTCGCTGGTTAACCGTCAGATAAAACTGGAAAGGATAACTTGCGCGGTTGATTGTGGTATCGCGGTAAATCCGGATGGTGTTAAAGCACAACTTGAGGGGGGAATTCTTTTTGGTTTGAGTGCTGCGATTAAAGGAGAAATTAATATATCTCAGGGTCGAGTTGTGCAGAGCAATTTTCATGATTATCCCGTTATGATGATGGTTGATACGCCAGTTGTTGATATACATATTGTCAAAAGTATAGAAGAGCCGGGTGGAATCGGTGAAGTGGGTGTACCGCCAGTGGCACCAGCGCTGGCGAACGCAATATTTACCGCAACAGGCAGGCGGGAAAGAAAGTTACCTTTTAAATTAAACAGTTAAACTGACTCACTAAATAACTTTACATAGTAATTATCGGTGAGAGTCTTTAAAATAGCTGGCCTGTACTTCGCATTCAGACAACTCCGAATGAACTTTTTGTGCTCTGTTTTCAGGAATAATAATGGAAAAAGTTAAAAATAATGCATTTACGGTAGATGTGGAAGATTATTTTCAAGTAGAAGCTTTAAGTGGCGCAGTTAATATTAACTCGTGGGATAAATTTGAATGTCGAGTTGTTGCAAATACTCGACGTATTTTAAAGTTGCTCGATGATAGTGAGCAAAAAGCGACATTTTTTATTCTGGGGTGGGTAGCCAAACGGTACCCGGAGCTTGTTAAGGAAATTGCTGCGGAAAATCATGAAATCGCTTCGCACGGTATGTCTCACCAATTGATTTATAATCAGGAAATTGATGTTTTCAGGAAAGAAACTTTTGATTCAAAGGCGTTATTAGAGGATATTATTCAGCGTCCAATAATTGGTTACCGAGCTGCGACTTATTCAATCACTGAAAAATCATTATGGGCATTAGATATTCTGGCCGAAGCGGGTTACCAGTATGACTCAAGTATTTTTCCAATGAGACATGATAAATATGGTATTCCTGATATTTGTCCTGTTCCACACGTATTGAAAACACCCAATGGCTCAAAATTGGTTGAATTTCCTATTTCTACGCTTAAGAGAAAATTTGGAACAATACCTATTGCTGGCGGTGGTTATTTTCGACTTTTTCCTTATTTTTTTAGTAAATGGGGATTGCGCTCAATTAATAAAGAGCAAAGACCGTTTGTTTTTTATATTCACCCATGGGAGGTTGATGCTGAGCAGCCCAGAGTGGGTAATATCAGTTTGTTTTCAAAATTCCGGCATTATAATAACCTGGATAAATGTGAGTCCAGGCTTGCCAGGTTATTGAATGATTTCCAGTTTACGACTATGGAAAAAACATTAATCGATCTGAACTTGCTCAAGAACAATAATTAAGAATTGAGTACTGCTGGAGAGAAAAGTAGTGACAGAAGAAAAAAAAGAAATAGGCAGGTTTTTTAAGCACTCATACATTTATGCTATTGGAAATGTGATTAACCGCATTGGCGCTTTTTTATTGCTACCGGTTTATACCAATTATTTAACTGTTGAAGAGTACGGTGCGTTAGAATTGTTTTACGGTGTTAGTGCTGTCATTTTTGGTTTTCTGTCTATTGGCATTGCTCATGCAACATTAAGATTTTACTTCGAATATGACGATGACAGTAACAGAAAAGCGGTTGTTTCAACAAATTATATAGCGGCACTGTTAATTAGTCTAACTGGAACAGCTGTCGTATCTATCTGGTATGTAGAGCTTTCCAATTTGGTTTTTTCATCCAGTCTTTATGCTAAAGGTATATTGATTATTCTTGGGACCATTGTTTTCGAGCTTTCTTCGCAAATTTGTCTGGCGTATGTTCGAGCAAAAGAGAAATCGATGTTTTTTGTTTATATAGCAATTATCAAGTTGCTAATACAGGTATCAATTAATATTTACCTGGTTATCTATAAAGAACAAGGTGTTGTTGGTATATTGTTTGGCAATTTTATTGCTGTATTGATTGGCTGGGTTATTCTTACTGTTTACACCCTTAAAAGTTGTGGTCTGAAATTTCATTTTGAAAAGTTAATTGTTATTCTAAAATATAGCTATCCCTTTTTATTAGGAACGGTTACTACGCTTGTAGCGACCAATGTAGATAAATTTGGACTTAACTATATGGATGCGCTTGGTGCCGTCGGTATCTATATGCTAGCCATGAAATTTAGCATGGTACTAGAACAGTTAGTTGGAGAGCCTTTCAGTCGCTCATATGGCTCATTTCGATTTTCAATCATGAAAAACGAGAATGCAGCCACAATTCAGGAAAACATTGTAAGGTACCTTTTTTATACAACCTTGTTTCTTGCTTTGTGTATTAGTTTATTCGTGGAAGATTTGTTAAAGGTCATGTCTGATGAGAGTTTTTTAAAAGCTTCAGAAATTGTTCCCATTATTATGTTATCTTCAATATTGAAAATCATGAATTACCCCGTTCAAACAGGAATTCTATACGCTAAGAAGACCAAATATTTCTTTCATATTAGTGTGGTGACTGCCACGTTGAGTGTTGTCGGAAATTTATCATTAATTCCTGTAATTGGTATTTATGGAGCCTGTTTCACATTAATTATTACTGATCTGGTGTCGCTGCTATTAATGCATAACAGGTCTCAAAAATATTTTAAAGTATCTTATGAGCTTGGAAAGTTGATCGCTGCGTTATTATTTTCAATATTGCTTTTTGTATTATCCCTGTTTATATCATTTGAAAGTATGCTGGCTTCGGTATTTACAAAATTAATTATTGTTATTAGTTTTGTGCTTTACTTCTATAAGGGGAGTTACTTTTTAACTCAAAGTGAAAGGAAATATGCTGAAAGTTTTATCAGTCGAAAAATTTTACGTCGTACATAGAAAGTAAAGGAATTATAAATGAGAAAAAAAGCGTTGTTTGCTCATATCATTGACAAGTTTGTACCAGATTTTTTGCTTTCGTTTTTTTATCGTTCTGCCAGGCGAGATTTAACTATTTTAGCTTATCACCGGATTACTGATGACAAAATTAATGATTTTCCTTTTGATTTCGAATTGATTAGTGCTGATAGAGATAATTTTGAGTATCAGGTGCAACATGTTAAAAAGCATTTTAATCCAATCACTCTGGAGCAATTAGTGTTGAGTCTGGAAGGAGGTATTTCTTTACCAGACAAGCCTATATTAATCACTTTTGATGACGGATTCGATGATAACTATTATAATGCCTTTCCTATACTAAAAAAATATGCAGTACCAGCAACTATTTTTGTCAGTGCCGGTTTTGTCAGTACTGATAAAGTGCTGTGGTTTGATGAAATAGCGGCAATTGTTAAGCAGACCACTGAAGAATATTTAATGCTAGATGTGGTTAATGAAAAATTCAGTCTGGGAAGTACACTGGAGGAAAGAGAGCTTGCAGCTCAGAACATTTGTGAGTTCTTAAAAAGAGTACCGAATAAAATACGCCTGGAAGTGCTGTCTTTATTAAAAGAGGCCTATTCAGGTATTTTAGCCGAGACCGATTTGTCCAAAAGTAAGATACTGTCATGGGAACAAATTCAGGAAATGAACCAGTCAGTCATTAGTTTTGGTTCGCATACAATGACACATCCTATTTTAACAAACTTGAATGATGATGAGCTAGAGTATGAACTCCGTCAGTCCAAGAAAGTACTCGAGAGTAAGTTGGGAGCAACAATTGATACATTTGCTTATCCGAATGGGGGAATCACTGATATCAGCCATAAAATTGATGATATGTTGGAACGGCTTGGTTATAAAGTGAGCTTTTCGTATTTACCAGGGACTAACCCGTTACCCATTAAGTCCAAATATCGATTGAAGAGAATTCATGTTGAGCACCACATTAATAAAAGTTATTTTAACTGGTTACTCTGCTTTCCAGGTGTATTTAGTGACTAAAAGATAATTCTTATTATTTTAAATATAAGACAAAACGAAATGAATGCATTAGAAACCAAAAAGAACATCCTCAAGAGAAATCGACAGCCGATTGGTTGGTGGTTGCTTCTTGGCCGAAATATCTATGGAAAAATACTGTTTGTCGGTAGCATAAAAACCAGTGAGCTATTATTTCTTAGCGAACTGGCAACCAGCATTACTATAATTGAAAATAATACTGATTTTTTTTCTACCGAACTACCGAAAAACATTCAGTTTCAAGCTGAATTAGATCGGATAGCTGATACTTTTGATGCCGTTATTATTGACAGTGCGAATAGTGACTCTAATGATGATAAGATACACCATATATATCAGCATTATACGAATGATGAAGGGGTTGTTTGTTTATATGAACGAAATCCATATACATTAAAAAATTTATTTAGAACGCCTTTTAAAATATTATTGAATTTAGTACAAAATCTTCGTGAAAAAAAATTCCTGACGTTTGATGAGCACATACAGATTAAACATTTTCCTACGCTTTCCTATGGCTGGCATCCTGATATTTCTTTCCGACCAGGTAATTATCATTCTAATAAAAATACATTTTTGATCAAAGAAAAAATTAAGTCTATTATTTTTAATTCGAAGTTGTATTCATTGTTTACTAATCGAAATATCTGGCTGCTTGCAAAACAAGGTAATAATAGTTCCTTAATCGATGGATTAAGAACTATTCTGGTTGCACAAGGCTGTGACTGGTTTAATACCAACGTGGAAGAAAGTCTCGTCTTTTATAAATATGGTAAGTTGATTTTTAACTTCAAAGATGCAGTGCAAGCGAGTAATTCTTATTATGTTGTTGTTACGCTTTGCGAGGAGTCAACCAGACAACGTCAGAGTGAATTGAATATTATCAATAGTCTGAGAAGTAACTCTGAACTAAGTAAATACATACAAGGAGCAGTTACGGAATATACGATTGATCATTTTCCCTGCTTTGTAATGAAAAATTATTCAGGTATCACCGTTGATATTAATAATAAGAATCTGGATAAAATGACTTATAATGCTTATAAGGTTATTGTTGAGGTGGCACAGGCGACTTTAAATAAAGCACCTGATAACGATGCGCTAATTAATAGTGTTGATGAATATGTTAAAAAACTTGTTTTAAGAATGCCTGATTTCTCAGAAAATATTATTGAACTGGGAAATAAAGCGATGAACTATTTGAAACATGCGAAATTACAGAGCGTCTGCGTACATGGCGATATGAAATTAGAGAATTTCATGCTAAACAGTGAGTTTGAAGTTTCTGGTATTATAGATTGGGAACTCACTGAAAAAGCTGGATTGCCATTGATGGATTTATATTACCTGATTGTATATAGTCATCAGATTAAATATGATGCGTTTTTTGTAGAAGGCTTTATTGCGCTTTGTGAGAACAATCTCGAGGCAAGACAACAAAGCATGATAGATGACTATCGGCAACTGTTTGAGATAAGTTCCCGAACAGGAGATATTATTAAGTTAGTATTTCTTTTACATCATTATAGTACCCGCTATTTTATTGATCCCTCTGATAAGGTTGGAATTAATAATTTTGTTAAATGTTTGAACACTGCAGAAAATAAACTGGCTTTTGTTGAGGGATAGTATGTTTTTTCAATCACTATTATTAATTGTTCTAGTTGTATCAATATTTCTATTTACGTATAACTACTTTATTTATCCTGCATTAGTTATCTATCTTAGTCAAACCAGAGTGAACGAGCACGATAAGTTGATAAAGGAACCTGAAAATCTGCCGGGTGTTTCATTTATTATTGCAGCTTATAACGAAGAAAAAGTCATTAAAGAGAAAATACTTAATACGTTACAGATAGATTACCCTAAAGATAAGCTACAGATTATCATTGTCTCAGACGGATCCGATGATAGTACTCCAGATATTGTCAGTCAATTCTCTGAAGTAACCGGCATGCATAATCCAGCGCGGGCCGGAAAATCTGCGGCCTTAAATCGTGCAGTTGAAAATGCAACCGGAGAGTTTCTTGTTTTTTCTGATGCGAATAACGACTTTAGTGAAAATTCCATTAAACAGCTGATTAAGCATTTTTCTGACCCTATTGTTGGTGCAGTTACAGGGGCAAAACACATTTATGAAAATGAAGAAAGAGAGTCCTCTGCTGGAGATGGTTTATATTGGAAATATGAGTCGAGAATAAAGAAAGCAGAAAGTCATCTGGGTTCGATTACTGCAGCAGAGGGTGAAATTTTAGCGGTTAGAAAATCGCTATACAAACCCATTGAATCCTATAAAGTGAATGATGACGCCGCTATTACTTTTGATCTGGTTAAGGCTGGTTACCGGGTTTTATATGAAGAAGAAGCCCGCTCAACTGAGCAGGCTTCTCTGGATCTTAAAGATGATTTTAATGTGAAAATCAGAATGACTTTTGGTGGGTTTCAATCAATGGCACTAGAAAAGAAATTTCTATTTCCTCCATCTTCCTGGTTTGCATTTACATTTGTTTCACACAAAGTGCTACGCTGGTTTGCACCTCATTTTCTTATCTTGATGTTGTTTTGTAGCCTGGCATTATCAAATATATCCATTGTTAATCTGTTTTTGTGGTGTCAGATTATATTTTATGCCATTGCCTGTTACGGTTGGCGAAATCGTTCGGCTAAAAAACTAGCAAGTTGGATTTATGTTCCAATGTATTTTACTTATATGAATCTCGCTTTGTTCTATGGCTTTCTACGATACTTAAAAGATAGCTCTAAAGTTGAATGGAAAAAGGCTGAACGATAATGTTGTTGATTATTTCTGGAATCATCTTTTTTGGCGCTATACTCGGACTCTGGCTGATACTTAAGTCACGGCATATGGATATCTGGATTTTGAGCTATGTAAAAGAAGCTTTTAAGCGGAAGGAGACTGTAGCACACAAGCATATCTATTTTTGCCTTGTTGATCATTATGAACCTTATTTTGCGGGTGCAGATCAGAAAACTGCCAGGAAACTGGTTGATGATTGGGTGGAAGGCTACAGAAAAGTCGCCTCAAAACATTCCGATTCTAATGGTAATCCGCCGCAGCATTCTTATTTTTATCCTATCGAGGAATACGATGAGTATGTACTCGATAAGCTTAAGGTGATTTGTGATGAGGGGCTGGGTGATGTTGATATTCATCTTCATCATGATGATGACACTGCGGACAACCTGAAAACGACTCTCATTGAATTTAATCAGATGTTGTTTGATAAACATGGATTGCTAAGAAAAAATGAGAATGGCGAACTTGTTTATGGGTTTATTCATGGCAACTGGGCATTAGCTAACTCCCGGCCTGATGGACGTTGGTGCGGTGTAGATAATGAAATAGAAGTGCTTTTGAATACTGGCTGTGTTTACGATATGACGATGCCTTCTGCTCCAAGTGATACACAAACGACCACAATTAACAGTCTTTATTTTGCCAATGAAAAGCCTGGTCGTAAGTCTCATGATATTGGAGAGTTGGTTACTTCTGAAAACTGGAGAGAGCAAGAGTTGTTAATGATTCAAGGTCCGTTAAAATTAAACTGGCAGAGTCGAAAACTGGGAGTTATACCGCGAATTGAAGCTGGCGAACTCTCAGGAGATGCACCTCCTTCGCTACAACGGATTAAGCTATGGGAAGAGGCAAATATTACTATTGAAGAGCAGCCAGAGCATATTTTTATTAAAGTGTATACTCACGGATTGCAGACACAAAATATGAAAATGTTTTTTGATGACGGAGGATTTGACCATTTATGGAGTCTTCTTGAAAAACGTTATAAGAACAAAAAGAATTATACTTTACATTATGTAAATGCCTGGCAAATGTATCAGAAAATCAAGCAGTTGAGTTCAAAGTAAATTTTCAGCTGTTTATATGGTAACTGGCTTTAAGTATATGCGGATACTATCAGCTATACTTTTTAACCGGATAAAATGAAATGAGTCAGAGAAAATTAGTTTAGAGAGAGCTTAATATTGAACATATTATATCATCATAGAACTCAAGGCAGAGGAGCTGAGGGGGTCCATATCAGCAGTATTGTAAAAGCACTCACTGCACAGGGACATACTGTTAAAGTACTGTCTCCTGCTGGTGTTGACCCAATGGAGAGCGCTGGTAATGCACCTGTAGATAAGTCACAGGTTAAAACCTCTGGTGTTGGCTCTCTCTGGAAGTTCGTAAGCAAAAATTTACCGGATTTTTTATTTGAGTTTGCAGAAATATTTTATAACCTTGTTGCAATGAAAGCTTTGGAAAAAGAACTCAGTAGTCAAAAGTATGATCTTATATACGAGAGATATGCTTTTTTTATGATTGCAGGTGCTTTTAAAGCTAAAAAATATGGCATTCCATTTGTACTTGAAGCTAACGAAGTAAGCGGTATACCTGATAGAGCTCGTAAACAAACATTTAAAAAACTTTGTGACAAATTTGAAAGACTGTTGTTTGAACGCTGCACGTCCATTCATACCGTTTCTTCTTATTTAAAACAAATGATCTTAAGGCAGGGTGTTGATGATAAAAAAATCGTGGTAACTCCCAATGCGGTTGACCCGACAAAATTTAATGGAAAGCCTGATGTCTCTGAATTGAAAAACAAATACAGTCTCGATAACAAGTTTGTTATTGGCTTTGCTGGCTGGTTTGATGAGTGGGACCGCCTGGATTTACTGGTTGACGTTTTGTCGAAATTGAACAGGCCTGATGTTTGCTTACTCTTTGTTGGTGATGGCGCTGTTTTAAAACCGCTCAGGGAAAAAATTAAAGCACTTTCATTGGAAAAACAAGTCGTTTTTACCGGAGCGGTTGAACGAACAGAGGTTCAAAAATATATTTCACTGCTGGATATCGCGGTGATTACACATTCGAATGATTTTGGGTCACCGGTTGTTATGTTTGAGTTTATGGGGCTTCGTATTCCGATCATTGCGCCACGGCTACTACCTGTGACTGATGTCTTGGTGCATGATAATACTGCGCTACTTTTTGATGTGATGGATATGCATGGCCTGCAGCTTCAGATAGAACGTTTGCTTGAAGATGAAAATCTAGCGACAACTATTGCAAACCAGGCATACTCCAAATTAATGTCTGACCATACCTGGGATAGTAATGCGTTAGAAATTACTAACTGTATAAAGCAATAACTGGATAGAAGAGAATTGAATAGAAATTAGCGCTTATGAAGACTGTCATTAAAAATATTATTTATTTTATTTTTTCCTGGGGACTGATAAGGAAAGGAAAAGGTGATTTTGCCTATGTAACATTTGATGATGGGCCGAGTCCAGAAAATACTTCAAAGATATTAACCACATTAAAAGATAACGGCGTTAAGGCGACTTTTTTTATGGTAGGTCAGGAAATGGAAAAATATCCTGATATTGTAACCACTGTCCTTTCGGAAGGTCATTCAATTGGCTATCATTCTTATTCTCATAAAAGTTTAAAAAAAATGAATTTTAGAGAATTACGTGAAGATCTCGCTCACTACAAACACTTGTCCAGACAATTTGGAGTTAATAATCGATTATATCGACCTCCTTATGGCGAACTTACGTTCATGTCTTTTTTCTGGCTGCTATTAAATGGCTGGAAAATAGTCATGTGGTCTTTAGATAGCCGCGATTCCTTTGATTCTTCTGAACAGGTTGTTTATACGGTGCGTCCGGCTAATATTGTTCCCGGAGAGATATTACTGTTTCATGATGATTATGATTTGACTGCCGAAATTATGAAAGATGTATTGTCTGCATATGAGCAGAACAAGCTCAAAGTACGGCAATTGTAGATTGGTTATAGAGAGGGTTCCGTTGTATAAATTATTAAGCAAAAATTTCTGGTTGGTTTTCTAAGTGTTTATTATTACTTTATACCTGATATTTTTAATTATTGTTCCTCAGGAGTGGGTGCCACCATTTATTAATCTTCCTGTTGATATTATATTGTTC
>JADGFG010000272.1 GCA_016743995.1 Kangiellaceae bacterium
GAATAGCAGCAATATCCATTTTTTTTTTTTTTTTCACCCAGTCTTTTTCCTTATTGGAACGCGCCAGCACAGCCATTCGATCGGCCAGCTCGTTGCCTTCGATATCAGCATGACCTTTTACATGAGTGATGATTAAATGATTATGATATTCCTTATAAAGTTTGTGACCTGCTTTTATCAATTCCAGATTTTTGATTTCTTCTCCCTTACCACGAGTCCAGCCTTTTTTCTTCCAGCCGTCTGCCCATTTTGTAATGCAGTCAATGGAATATTTTGAGTCGGTTAAAATCTGAACGTTTTCATTTTTGCTGATATATTTTTTCGCCAGTTTAAATGCGATGATTAAGCCATTTAACTCTGCGGTATTATTAGTGCCTTTTTTGTTATAAAGACCATACATTAACGTTGTTAATTTTTGTTTTTCATAAATGGCAACGCCAGTACCTGACTCACCCGGATTAGGTGAACAGGCACCATCACAGTAAATATTAACCGCAACACTTTGCATAGGTTTTTGACTGCTAACCTGACTCGCTGTAGCTGAACGTTTCGCTGTTCGCGACTGAGCGTTGCTATAAGTTTCATTTTTTGTGTCAGTAGAAGCTGATTGCTTCTTAAACTGAGAGCGATGCTTGAGCGCACTGGCATAACTTTGCCTGAACGCAATTTCGGCCTCTGAACGAGAAGGAAATCCCATGTACTGAGCGCCAGCCTGCCCATCAATTTGTGCTTTGACATCTGCCCAGCTATTGAAAACACCAGTCTCTCTACCCTTCCACACCACGTAATATTTTTTGCTCATAAAATAAACTAATTAATCATCTGTCAGTTACAGTATTTACGGTAACCTGATAATAAATCGATTCTTTATGATTACCAAGCGCTTTTGGTCGTATACCGCATATATGTCACAAACAGCGAGTCGGCTTCTCAATTAACAACTATAACAACTGTTTTTTCGCCAACATCAGCATCGTTCTTATCCTGTATTTCAGGAGTCACTGATATAATACGGCTGTCTTTGTGTCGGTTAATCGCTTTCGCGACTTTATGCGCATTATATTTTATTGCAAAATCTGCAAGCTGCAACTGGTTACAACGGAGTTTATTGGCAGCGACTTTTTTGCTCACGCGATAACCTTTTAACATTTTATGATAGTGAATTATACGGTTCTTAACCACTGATAAGCAGATTTTGGTGGCAAAGCTATCATTACCAGCAACAAAGGTATAATTAATGGCATTGCTGCTAAAAGACAAAAAACAAGGTATAGAAATGACAGCTGCTACCAAAGCAGTTTTTACAGATTTCATTATTCGCTCCTGGTTCCCCAAGATAAAATACGGTTAACTACATTGTGAGTTTTGTTTTGTCTTTGTAGCTAAACAGCCTGTTAACAGTTTAGCAAAAACAAACCAAAGAACGAGTAACCTCATTGGATTTCTAATCGCCAAAACAGATTATTTTAAAATCCCGGTTTATTATCAAAAATAGATATTATGTGTTGTGGATCAATTTTATTTCGAGATATTATCAACATAGTGTTATTTTAATTAGACAAAGGCTCCTGCTACAAGGTAAAATTACACTTACTCACAGAATGCCACAACCCGAATACTGTACAACTCTCAATATTTATTGACCTCTATTCCCTGATAACTAATATCCTATGGAGAAATCCTTAATGGCGAGTCAGCACGTCAACGATGTACGCCCTCGGTTAAAACTTTTGACTCAATTTAAACTGAAACAACTGGTAATACCAGGTATTATTAGTTTGGCCAATTCTTTTCCTGTATTTGCGACTGAAATACAAAAAGAATATGCATCGACCAATGTATCCAATGATCAGCATAAAACAGATGATTCTGAAGTCATATCTTCAGACATTCAGTATCTTGCATTAACATCGGTCAAAAGCGACACTTACGAAAGTACCGCAAAAAGTCCGTTGGACGGATACCTCGCTAAACGTTGTTCAACCGCCAGTAAAACAGACAGCGCGTTAATAGAAATACCACAATCAATAACAATCATCGGTAACACTGAAATACAGGCACTCGCCGCCGAACACGTTATGGAGTCACTCAGTTATACCGCTGGCGTCAGTAATAACTCGGGCTTTAACCCTGCTAATATTACCCCCGTACTCAGGGGATTTGAAATATGGGGAGGCACACTGAGAGATGGATTAAGCATTGGCGGTGAATGGGCAATGGCTCAGGAAACTTTTGGTCTGGAACGAGTTGAATATTTTAAAGGCGCATCCTCAATATTATACGGCGCCCAGAACCCCGGTGGTCTTATCAACACTATCAGCAAACGTCCCGATGAAAATATGCTTAACCAGGCAGGTTTTGAGATTGGCCAGTACGCAAAAAAACAACTCACTCTGGATGTTGGTGGCGAATTGTTTGCCAGCGAGAATTTATGGCGTTTTACTCTGTTACAGCGAAAAAGCGATACCCAGGTTGATTATGTACCCAATAATAATCTGTACATCGCGCCATCGGTAGAGTGGAACCTCACGGAATCAACTCGATTGCTTATACTGGGTCTTTATCAGGACTTTGAAAGCGCCAATATATCAGGTCTGCCATTTACTGGTACTATTTTGCCTAATCCAAATGGCCAATTTGCCGTCAATCGTTTTGCTGGTGAACGTGACTGGGAAGCCGGCAACACCAGGTCAAAAGGAGTCAGCCTTGAGCTGTCGCATCATTTTCAATCGGGGATTAAACTAGCCAGCTCAGCCCGGTTGCATAATAATGAAACTCTCTGGCGATACTCCTGGGGAGCGTTACAGGAAGACCTGATTACATTAAAGCGTAACGCAAATGAGCGGGTTGATGATAACAGTGTAACCGCTTTTGATTTTAATCTGGAATATGGTATTGAAGCAAAAAATCTGACTCACCGGTTATTAGTCGGTACTGATTATTCCCGGGAAGAAAACAGTGACCCAGATGGTATTACTAAAAACATACAACTAGAACCTCTTGACCTTTATAATCCCGTTTATAAGGGAGCCAATTATAACGACAGCTTTGTTGTTGAAGGCAATTATGAAAGGCACACAAATAAAGGTCTCTACATTCAGGATCAGATAACCTGGAACGAGAACTGGCGTTTTCATCTTGGCACTCGATACGCAAAAATAAGCACAAAAACAAAACAGAATCAATTATCCAGTCCAGATTTGTTCTATAACGAATTTGTTTCGAATGTAGGCGTTGTATATCTGATGGACAACAAAGTTGCGCCATTTATCAGCTACAGTCAATCGTTTGAACCAGAAAATGGGATAACACTGGAAGGACCGGCAAAACCCAGTAGAGGTCAACAGTTTGAAACAGGTGTTCGCTGGCATCTGGATAACCTGAGCCAGGAAATGCTACTCTCTGCATCTGTATATCAGCTGACGAAAACAAACGTGGTTAATCGAGATCCATCAAACCCTGATTACATAATCCAGACTGGCGAAATTCAGTCTACGGGTTTTGAATTTGAAGCCCGAGGAAAAGTAGCCACTCAACTGGACTTAACTGCAGCCTATGCTTATACCGATTCTAAAACCACTAAGAGTACAAATCCCGACTACATCAACGCACAGACTCCCGGTGTTCCCTTTCATCAGGCATCAATATGGCTCGATTATAGTTTTTCAGATATTTTCTCTTTGCCATTAAAGATTGGCGCAGGCTCTCGTTATTTATCAACAAAAAAGATCTATTATCAGTCTTTTAAAATTCCCGCAAGCACTCAGTTTGATGCGAGATTAAAATATGAATTCAGTCAATGGCAGCTTTCATTAAATGTCACTAATTTAACCAATCAGAAAGATATTGGTAGCTGTAGCTGGGGCAATTGTAATTACACAAAACTACGTATGATTACGGCGAATATGTCGTACTACTTCTAATTTTTATTATTAAGTTATCTGCCTGTTGCATCCCCCTGCATATAGTGGGCTGTTGTAGCAGCTATTCAAAATAGGACTTTTTTTTATAGGAATGATATTGGCAGCGCCAATAATTCTAAAAAAACAGAACAAAAGTCAGGTCAAAATCAATCTAGTGCCCAGCGAAAACCAATTGAAGCCTGGTTTTTGCTGTAAATATATTCTTCCCGTGGACTGTCAATATCAGAAACCTGTAAATTCGCGTAAAAGGCCAGATAGGTGTCAAGCAATGTGGCTAACACCCAGGTATATTCAACGTTTAAATTAGTGCCACGTTGCTCAACGTCATCTTGATCATAATAAACAAATGACTGCTCAAGGCTTTCATCATAAAAAAAGGTGTTATAAGCTAACACACCAGAAATAAAATGATAATCTGCTAACTGGTAATCGGTACTAATATGGATCCCACCACTTTGTGCATCATAATAATGGCTATCACTAGCGGTTCGGTTGACATAATTAAATTTAAATTCCCAGTGAGTTTTATCATCCAGTTGAAACTCATAACCCAGGTTAACCTGATAATGATTGAAAATAAGCTGTGTATCTACTAATAACAAGCCTTCCCTGTCCCTGTCATTCCTATCCTCATAT
>JADGFG010000038.1 GCA_016743995.1 Kangiellaceae bacterium
GTATTAGGTGTTGGTACAGAATTTTCACCACAAGCAGAGAGCATGCCTGATAAAGCAATGACAACAAAGTAAGACCATTTATGTAATTTCATCCGATTTTCCTTTAGCGACTAATTATAGAATCTGGATTTTTGATTTAAGAATTTTTGACATTATTGAAAATAGTTATTAAAAGACCTATGAGTGATGTGGTCTATTCTAGTTAGCGATGAGTTTATAAAATTAACATTTTAAGTTGAGATTTAAAGATAACAGATTAAATTGTTTGCTTTAGTTTGTTTGTGTAATCTTTTGATCTTATGTTGTTGAATGTTGGGCTTAATTGTCAATAAGTGTAATTTTTGAGACTGATGGTAGTGTTTTGTGAATAAAATGTCTTGAAGCAACGATTCTGTATGGCAGTTAGTTCAGTGCGCATTTTTGAGTGAAATGTTATCCGAATGAGGTGCCTACGCCTCGACGAAACGGAGGTCAGCAGTTACAATTTTTGTCCCCAGTTTAATTTACTTCTTAGTACTTCGAAGTAGTCATAATCCAGAGGGTGAATTAGCTGCATTTCTGTTGGATATTGCTTAATTCTGATTCGGTCGCCAGGCATAAGCGAAATGATTTCCTGTCCATCACAGCTTAACTGGGGGGTATGGGGGTTGGCTTCAGATATCACCAGATCGATCGTTCTGTTGCGATTGACTGTGATAGGTCTGCTCGTTAATGTATGTGGACACATGGGAACCAATACGATTGAATCTGTTTCTGGCCCTAATATTGGACCACCTGCAGACAATGCGTAAGCTGTCGAGCCAGTGGGGGTTGAAACAATCAGACCATCAGAACGCTGGCTGTAGACAAACTGGTCGTCCATGTAAAGTTCAAAGTCAATCATGCGAGCAATTTCACCTGGGTACAGTACGACATCATTAACCGCGGTAGATGAGCCAATTATCTTGTTTTCTCTCATGATTTCGGCGTAAAGTAAAAAACGACGCTCCAGAGAGTAGCTACCTTCCAATATGGGGGGAATACGAGTTTCTATTTCTCTTGGTCTGATATCGGCCAAAAACCCCAGATAACCTCGATTAATTCCAAGCAGTGGTATTTCACTATCAACCAGTTCTCTGGCGGCTTTTAACATACTGCCATCACCCCCCACAACGATCAACAGCTCACAACGCTCTCCCAGTTGCTTGAAAAGTACCTCCTGAACACCTTTGACCCTGATATCTTCATGATGTCTACGGGGAATAAATACTTCTTTGCCTGATGAAATAAGCTGTAGACATAAAGCTGAAACGGTTTCCATAGCGGCCTGACTACCTGGTTTACCGGTAATTCCAATTGAATGAAAGCGGTTAGCATTTAACATAAGATTTTGATTCCAGTAGCAAACACAGGCACCTTGTATGGGTTTCATTGATAGCCTGTATCGGTAAATTAGTTCTATACCCAAATTCCTTGAAGATGCAGGAAACAGCAAGGAGTTTGGGTATATAATCAACGGTTTTTGTTAAATTTTCAAGTTGCTGGCCATAATTTATCAGCAATTTTCATCCTCTTTTTTAACGGATATTTAAAAAAAAATTATGTTGTTTCATTCATCAATGCCTTGAATCATTCAATCTAACCCCCATATTCACTGCAATCTTGATTGTTTGTTAATCATAATAATCAGTAACTAATTGATTTTGTTAAATATTGGCCCGGGAGCTATAGAAATGAGTAATAATGAGGACCTTCAAAATCCTGAAGATATTGTGGAAGATATTGCCACTCAAAACCAGGAAGAGTCATTAGAAGAGTCGTCTCTTTCTTTTGAACAACAGGTTGAGGCCTTAACTGGACAGCTGGACAAATTGCAGCTTGAAGTTGATACACATAAAGATACTGCTGTCAGAGCGAAAGCGGAGTCAGAAAACATTCGTAGACGTGCAGAGAGAGAAATATCCAATGCCAGCAAGTTTGCGCTGGAAAAGTTTGCCAGAGAGATTCTTTCTGTTGTAGATAGTCTGGAAAAAGCGTTGGAATTACCGGCTGATGAAGACGGACAGGTGAAAGCAACGAGAGAAGGTGTAGAGCTGACCTATAAGCTACTGGTTGCAACGCTGGAGAAGTTTTCAATTCAGCAAATATCACCGGTTGGTGAATCATTCAACCCAGAAGTACATGAAGCAATGGTTATGCAGGAAAGCGATGAGCATGAACCTAATAGTGTTATGAACGTGATCCAGATGGGTTATTCCTTAAATGGTCGTTTGATAAGGCCTGCCAGAGTGATTGTGGCAAAGGGTAAATCACCAGAAATTGATCAAAAAGCTTAGGTATTTGCTTGAATTCATAAATAGTGCCCCCAAATAGTAGAGCATCTAAAGTTATAAATTAAGTTTGTTTTGTCTTCAGCTTTTAATAGAACGCGCAGATCAGAACAAGAATTGTGGAGAAAATCATGGGTAAAATAATTGGTATCGATTTAGGAACAACGAACTCTTGTGTTGCTGTTCTGGATGGTAAAGATTCGCGTGTTATTGAAAATGCTGAAGGTACACGTACAACGCCTTCAATTGTTGCATACACAGAAGAAGGTGAAATTTTAGTCGGTCAGTCTGCAAAGCGTCAGGCGGTGACTAACCCAAATAATACACTTTTTGCAATTAAGCGATTGATTGGTCGTCAGTTTAAAGACGATGTTGTTCAAAAAGATATAAAAATGGTCCCTTATACGATTTCTGCGGCCGACAATGGGGATGCATGGGTTGAAGTTAAAGGTGAGAAAATTGCGCCTCCTCAAATTAGCGCTGAAGTGCTAAAGAAAATGAAGAAAACGGCAGAAGATTTTCTGGGTGAGTCAGTGACAGAAGCGGTTATTACGGTACCTGCTTATTTCAATGATTCACAACGTCAGGCGACTAAAGATGCCGGAAGAATTGCTGGTTTAGAAGTTAAACGTATTATCAATGAACCGACAGCCGCAGCACTTGCTTACGGTATGGATAAAGGTAAAGGGGATAAAACGATTGCGGTTTATGACCTTGGTGGTGGAACCTTTGATATTTCGATTATTGAAATTGCAGAAGTTGAAGGTGAGCATAC
This sequence comes from Kangiellaceae bacterium, assembly GCA_016743995.1. Taxonomy (GTDB): domain Bacteria; phylum Pseudomonadota; class Gammaproteobacteria; order Enterobacterales; family Kangiellaceae; genus Aliikangiella. Next base: position 3,085 of record JADGFG010000038.1, read on the forward strand.
TTTTGAAGTTTTAGCGACTAATGGAGATACTTTCCTTGGTGGTGAAGATTTTGATATGCGAGTGATTGAGTATCTTGTTGCTGAATTTAAGAAAGATTCAGGTATCGACTTACATAATGACCCGTTGGCGCTGCAACGTTTAAAAGAAGCCGGTGAAAAAGCCAAAGTAGAGCTTTCTTCAAGTACGCAAACCGATGTTAACCTGCCTTATATTACTGCGGATGCCAGTGGGCCAAAGCATTTGAATATCAAATTGACCAGAGCAAAACTGGAATCTCTGGTAGAAGAGTTAGTTGAGCGAACATTAGAGCCATTAAGAATGGCAATTAAAGATGCGGGTTTAAGTCAGTCAGATATTGATGATGTGATATTGGTTGGTGGTCAGACTCGTATGCCTAAAGTCCAGGAAGTCGTAACGACCTTTTTTGGAAAAGAGCCTCGTAAAGATGTTAACCCTGATGAAGCGGTAGCTATTGGTGCTTCTATACAGGGCGCTGTTCTTGCCGGTGATGTCACTGACGTTCTGTTGTTAGATGTAACGCCATTATCTCTTGGAATAGAGACAATGGGTGGGGTCATGACTAACCTGATTGACAAAAATACAACGATACCGACTAAAGCAAATCAGGTTTTTTCTACTGCTGAAGATAATCAGACCGCTGTAACCGTTCATGTATGTCAGGGTGAGCGCAAAATGGCCTCGCAGAATAAGTCATTAGGAAAATTTGATTTACAGGATATTCCACCAGCATCACGTGGTATGCCACAAATTGAAGTGACTTTTGATATTGACGCAAACGGTATTCTCAACGTATCAGCAAAAGATAAAGCGACCGGCAAAGAGCAATCTATTGTTATTAAAGCTTCTTCCGGGTTATCTGATGATGAAATTGAGCAAATGGTACGTGACGCTGAAGCGCATGCTGAAGAAGATCAAAAGTTTCAGGAGCTGATTGAAGTTCGTAATAAAGCTGATGGACTGATTCATGCGACTAAAAAAACCATGGAAGAAGATAAAGTCACTTTTGAAGCTGGTGAGAAAGAAGCAATAGAAAGCGCTATCAGTGAGTTGGAAGCCGTTATCAAGGGTGATGATAAAGCAGTCATTGAAGCAAAAACTGAAACTTTAACTCAAGCTTCTCAAAAACTGGCTGAAAGAATGTATGCTCAAGCTCAGGCTGAAGCAGAATCTCAACCTGAAGCAGGTGGAGAGCAAGCACAAGCTGATAGCAGCGCTGATGCAAAGGAAGATGTTGTTGATGCTGAGTTTGAAGAAGTTAAAGACGATAAAAAATAGTCAGGGTGAGGATGCTTCGTCCTCACTTTAACTCATTGTTAGCACGCGGGGGAGTCCCCGCGTTGTTGTATTTGAAAGTTTACCAGTGGTATTTATAGAATGTCTAAAAGAGACTATTACGAAGTTTTAGGTGTTGCAAAGGGTGCAGACGATCAGGAGCTAAAAAAAGCTTATCGTAAGCTGGCGATGAAATACCATCCTGATCGAAACCCCGACTCAGAAACTGCCGAAGAAAGTTTCAAAGAAGCAAAAGAGGCTTATGAAGTCCTTGCCGATTCTCAGAAGCGTCAGGCTTATGATCAGTATGGTCATGCCGGTGTTGATCAGACGCAAGGTGGATTTCATGGTGGTGAAGGCAGCTTTAGCGACATTTTTGGTGATGTTTTTGGTGATATTTTTGGTGGTGGCGGTCAGCGTGGTGGTGGACGGCAGCGACAAAGACGCGGAGCCGATTTGCAGTATAATCTGGAGCTTTCTCTGGAAGATGCCGTTAAAGGAATAAAGAAAACAATTAAAGTACCAACTTATGTCAGTTGTGACACCTGTGAAGGGAGTGGTGCTAAAAAAGGTTCGTCAGCTACCAGTTGTGGAACTTGTAAGGGCGTGGGTCAGGTCAGAATGCAACAAGGCTTCTTTTCTGTTCAGCAAACTTGCCCCAGTTGTCATGGACAAGGAACAGTAATTAAAGATCCTTGCCGCTCCTGTTCTGGTCAGGGACGGGTTCGTAAAGAGAAGAACCTTTCAGTCAAAATACCGGCAGGTGTTGATTCTGGTGATAGAATTCGATTAACGGGAGAGGGTGAAGCTGGTGGACCAGGCTCTGTCCCGGGTGATCTTTATGTTCAGGTTGTTGTTAAGGATCATCCTATTTTTGATAGAGATGGAGACAATCTTTATTGTGAAATGCCAATTAGTTTTGTGACAGCCTGCCTGGGCGGTGAGTTAGAAGTACCAACGCTCGAAGGAAAAGTGAAGCTTAAGATCCCCGAAGAAACTCAAACAGGTCGAATGTTTCGTTTAAGAGGTAAAGGTATTACGCCTATGCGAGGTGGAATGCGTGGTGATCTCTTATGTCGTCTGATTGTAGAAACACCTGTTAAATTAAATAAAGACCAAAAGAAAATGTTACGTGATTTTGAAGAGTTTTTAGAGGGAAGTAAAAAACAGCATTCACCAAAATCAAATAACTGGTGGAATGGGGTAAAGAGTTTCTGGGATGAAATGACTAATTAGCGGGCTGTTCCAGTTTGAGGCTGGTCAGTTACGGTATAATAAAAAAGGCAACGAAAAGTTGCCTTTTTTATTAACGGCGAATCAATCAAAGCCTGGTTTAATTTGACTGAATAATTAAAAGGCGGTTAAACTGCTGTCCTTTCTTTAGTCAAAAAAACGGTTTAATTAATCATCTGCGAATTTTTTAAAGGTATAAGCACTGAAACAGTATCGCAAGTTCGTGTGGATCTCTAAGTATCGTGAGTATTGAACAACAACTATCTCGGTTGAATCGCTATTTAAATATACTAGCGCAAGAAGCCCCTTTTTCTGCAGCAAGATTGGCAGTTTTAAAGCTGATCAAGCGAAATAATCCTGTTACTTTAAGTCAGCTGGCGGAATTTCAGCAGGTCAGTATGCCTACAATGTCCAAGTTGGTTGATGAGCTGCAAAATTCAGGTTTTGTGATTAGAGCGCAATCAAAAGATGACGCCAGGCAAAGGTGGATTGTACCGACACAAAAGGGCATTCTGAAACTTGTTGATATTGAAGTAGAAAATCAACATTTCTGGCATGAAAGATTGGTTTCGTTGACTGATGAACAATCTGAAGATATTTCAAAATCACTCGATCTATTACTCAATACGATCAAACCTGAACCGTTTTAACTGACGAATGAAAAGCTGTTTGGGTATAGTGATAGCTAGTGTAATGATAGTCATTCTTTTTTAGGTAGCTATCTATTTTCTCTAATGCCAGCCTGTTTTATTTTCTTTATTAGTCAACAAGTTAGTCATTTTTAGTGTCTTTGAAGGGTAAATATTGTTTGATTGGTTGTTTATTGAACTATCATTGAATTTTGTTTTTTATTTGTACAAATATTCGGTGCAAGAGAGTAGAAATCAGTATAGTCTTCATTTATTCTAATATACTAAATAATATCCAGTCTGAATCGGTGCTATTGGGATTGGCTGGCAGGGAAATTATCAGATGATTTTCCTGCTGATTTGAATAAAGAATTTATTATTGTTCATAATCTGTGTGGTTATGAGATAGTGATAGTTTACAAGCTATATTTTTGAGACGTCCCGGGTATGAGCCTGGGGATTTATTTACTTCACAATTGATGGGGATTTAATGTGAAGCCAACTGATATCAATGATCCAGAGTATTTTCATAAGGTCGTAGATTGCCAATACGCCTGTCCAGCTCATACGCCAGTACCAGAGTATATTCGACTAATTGCTGCTGGTCGTTATGACGACGCTTATATGGTCAACTGGGAGTCTAACGTATTCCCTGGTATTCTCGGCAGGGTTTGTGATCGGCCCTGTGAGCCTGCTTGTCGACGAGGACGAGTTGATGAAGAGCCGGTAGCTATATGTCGGCTAAAACGAGTGGCCGCTGATAATAAAAATGATATTACTGGGCGTTTACCAGAAATTTCACCCAAAAATGGAAAAAAAGTCGCACTTGTGGGCGCTGGGCCTGCTTCCCTGACTGTTGCACGAGATCTTGCTCCGCTGGGATATGAAATCGAACTATTTGATGAGCAGGATATTGGCGGGGGTTTTATGCGAAGCCAGATCCCTTCATTTCGTCTGCCAATGGAAGTGCTTAATGAAGAAGTCGATTATATTTTAAATATGGGTGTGATGGCTCACTTTAAGCATTATGTTGAAAGCCTGAAAAGCCTTTTAGAAAAAGACTATGATGCCATTTTTGTTGGCTCAGGGGCGCCTAATGGTCGAGACCTTGCAAAATTAAAAGGACGTCAGGCGGCTGATAACAGTATACATCTTGGTATTAACTGGCTGGAAAGTGTGGCTTTTGGTCATACAAAATCAATAGAGCAAAAAGTCATTGTACTTGGCGGCGGAAATACCGCTATGGACTGTTGTCGAACCGCACGCAGGCTGGGGGGAACAGATGTAAAAGTTGTTGTCCGCAGTCCCCGTGCTGACATGAAAGCTTCTCCATGGGAAATCGATGATGCAGTGGGAGAGGATATACCTATTTATGAAAACCATACCCCTATGGAGTTTGTTGTTGAGAACAACAAACTGACAGGTATGATGTTTGATAAAGTCCGTGCTGAGTATGATGAAAATGGAAAGCGTACTCTGGTTTCTACTGGCGAAGAGCCCGTGTTTATTGAAGCCGATCAGGTATTAATTGCCATTGGTCAGGATAATGCTTTTCCGTGGATTGAACGGGATATTGGTTTGGAGTTTGGTAAGTGGGATATGCCCGTTGTTGATAAAAAAACGTTTCAATCAACTAATGAAAGCGTATTTTTTGGTGGGGATGCTGCTTTTGGTCCATCGAATATTATCACTGCGGTTGCTCACGGGCATCAGGCAGCAATTTCAATTCATCAGTTTTGCCAGCAGAAATCATTAGTAGAGCGTCCTGCGCCACAGGCAAATTTATTGTCACAGAAAATGGGTTTTCATGAGTGGACTTATGATAATCATGTTGATCACGATAAGCGTCATCTTGTTCCACATGTTGACAAGAAAACGGCGCTGAAAAATCTTCAAATTGAAGTTGAAAAAGGTTTTGATAAAGATCTTGGTTTTGAAGAGGCAATGCGCTGTCTGAACTGTGATGTGCAAACCGTTTTCAGTGATAAATTATGTATTGAGTGTGACGCATGTGCTGATGTCTGCCCAACAAGCTGTATTAATTTTACAGACAATGGAGAAGAAGAAGAATTGAGAACTCGTTTACTGTCTCCTTCTGATAACCTTGAACAAGGTTTACAAGTTTCTAAAGATTTAAAAACAGGTCGCGTAATGGTTAAAGATGAGAATGTATGTTTACACTGCGGTTTATGTGCAGAGAGATGCCCAACAGCTGCATGGGACATGCAGAAATTTTCTTATTTAGAAACTAAGGCAGGTAACTAATGCGGATCGAAGCAACTAACGATTTTGTCATTCGCTTTGCGAATGTTAATGGCACCGGTTCGGCCAGCGCGAATAATATGTTTTCTAAGGCCGTATTTCGAATGGGAGTTCCAGTTAGCCCCAAAAATATATTCCCGTCAAATATTCAGGGTTTGCCAACCTGGTTTGAAGTCAGAGTGACCGAAAAAGGTTATCTTGGGAGTCGTGGAGATGTGGATTTTGTTGTTGCTATCAATGGACAAACACTAAAAAAAGATTATGATTCTTTAATGCCTGGGGGCTACTTTTTGTATGATTCCACTAAGTCGTTGCCAAGAGATTTTAGTCGAGATGATATTCATGCGATTGGAATTCCACTGACTCAAATTACAATCGATAATTATACAAACCCGAGACAACGTCAGTTATTTAAAAATATTATTTATGTGGGTGCATTAGCCTATTTGTTTGATATGGAATTTGAAGTATTAACGAATATGGTAAAAGACCAGTTCGCCAAAAAGGAAAAACTTATTCCACCGAATATTGGAGCGTTGGAACTGGGCTATAATTTTGCTAAAGATAACTTTGCTGGAGTTTGTGGCTTAAAGGTTGAGCGTAGAGATAATGTTAAGGATGCAATTATTATTGATGGAAATAGTGCCACTGGACTGGGCGCTGTTTATGGTGGTGCTACAGTTGTTGGCTGGTATCCGATTACACCTTCAACTTCTGTTGTAGAAGCGTTTGAAAAATATGCGAAAAAATTTCGCATCGATGAATCGGGAAAAAATAAATTTGCTGTTTTGCAGTCAGAAGATGAGCTGTCAGCAATGGGAATGACCATTGGTGCTAACTGGAATGGTGCGAGAGCTTTTACCGCGACTTCTGGGCCTGGTTTATCTTTAATGAGCGAGTTTTTAGGCCTGGCTTATTTTGCAGAAATTCCCGTGGTGCTGGTTGATGTTCAGCGTAGCGGTCCAAGCACTGGTATGCCAACTCGAACTCAACAATCAGATATTATTGCAGGGGCTTATGCTTCTCATGGTGATACCAAGCAGGTACTACTTATTCCTTGTGACCCCGCTGAATGTTTTGAAATGACTGCGACTGCATTTGACGTGGCGGAACGATTACAAACACCGGTTATTATTATGTCTGATCTTGATCTTGGTATGAATGATCACATGAGCCGTCCATTTAAATGGGATGATGATCGTCGTTATGATCGCGGTAAAGTGTTGACTGCCGAACAGCTGGATAATCTGAGTGAGCGTTGGGGACGTTATAAAGATGTTGATGGTGATGGGATTGGTTATCGAACTTATCCGGGAACTCATCCAACTAAAGGTTCTTATTTTACTCGAGGTTCTTCACATGATGATTACGCTGCTTATACTGAAGATAGCGGTATTTATGAAGATAATATGCAGCGGTTGGTAAAAAAATGGGAAACAGCAAAAGATGTTGCGCCTCATCCGCAAATTAAGTATCGAGATAAAGCTTCGAAAGTTGCTGCCATTTTTTATGGAACCAGTGCCCAGGCAAGTTATGAGGCTCTCGATGGTTTAGAGGCCGAAGGTACAAAAATAAATACCTGCAGAATTAAATCATTTCCATTTCATCCTGATATTGGAAAATTCATTGAAGAACATGAAACTATTTTTATCATTGAGCAAAACCGTGATGCTCAAATGCGTACCCTGTTGATCAATGAATTTAATGTTGGGACGCATCGGTTGCGCTCTATTCTAAATATTGATGGTATGCCTATCAGAGCTCGTCGAATTAAGCGAAAAATTGAAAGGATGTTAAGTGGTGAAAGTGTGTCACCGTTTACCACTCACAATAGCGGTAAAGAGGTACAAGCATGAGTTATTTAAGATCAACTTTTCGTCATCCGCAAGCACCGAAAAACAAGCTGGGTTACACTCAGGCTAACTATGAAGGAGCACTTTCGACTTTATGTGCTGGTTGTGGTCATGACTCAATTGCTAATTCAATTATTAATGCCTGCTTTGAACTTTCTCTTGAACCGCATAAAATTGCCAAAATGTCAGGGATTGGTTGTTCATCAAAAACACCGGCGTATTTCTTATCGAGCTCTCATGGCTTTAATTCTGTCCATGGACGCATGCCTTCAGTAACTACCGGGGCAAATATGGCGAATAGAGACTTAACTTATATTGGTGTGTCCGGAGATGGAGATACGGCTTCAATTGGTATGGGCCAATTTATGCATCTGGTCAGACGAAATCTCAACATGGTTTATATCGTTATGAATAATGGGGTTTATGGCCTGACCAAAGGGCAAGATTCTGCAACGGCTGATATTGGAAGTGCGAGCAAAAAAGGACGTCCCAACATGTACGAACCGATGGATTTATGCGAGTTAGCTATTTCTATTGGTGCTGGTTATGTCGCAAGAAGTTTTTCTGGTGATAAAGAGCAGCTGGTGCCTTTGATTAAAGGGGCAGTAAATTATAATGGTTTTGCACTGATTGATTGCGTTTCTCCCTGCGTTACTTTTAATAATAACGCCGAGTCGACAAAAAGTTACGAGTGGGTTCGTGACCACAAGGAAGCGACCAATACTTTTGATCTTGTACCTGAAGAGCAGGAAATTACGGTTAAGTCACCCAATACTAAAACTGAGTCAGTTGATTTACATGATGGGACGACTTTAAATTTGTGTCGTCAGCCTGGTTCACTGGATATTAAATGTCGAGAATCGGTGTTGATGGCTTTAGAGGAAGCTAAACAAAACAAACAGGTACTTACCGGTTTGTTACATTTAAATACTGCTGCTGGTAGCACACATGAAATTATTAACACGGCCGATAAGCCGCTTAATCAGCTAACAGAAAAAGAATTGTGTCCTGGTAGTGAGCTATTAGAGCGTTTTAATCAGAGTTTAAGATAAGAAAATGATTGTAAAAGTTGCTGTAAATGCTGCTTCCGGGAAAATGGGACAGCAAGTTATTTCGCAGGTAAAATCAAACACTGAATCAGATCTGGTCGCAGCAATATGTCGACCAGAGCATCGTCTTCTGTCGCGCAAAGTGGGATATTCTGATTTAACTTACACGAGTGATATTCAGGCCGGGTTACAGGTGTCTGATGTTATTATTGATTTTAGCCTGCCAGAAGTTTCAGTGAATTTACTTAATCAGGCCGTGGAAGGTAAAACGCCAGTGTTGATTGGTACCACTGGATTTACCTCTGAACAGACGGCTCTGATAAAAGAAACCGCAAAACGGATTCCTGTGTTATTGGCACCAAATACCAGTATCGGGGTAAATTCGACCCTGGCCTTGTTAGCCGCTGCTGCAAAAATGCTGGGTAAGCAGGCGGATATTGAAATTATTGAAGCCCACCACAAACATAAAGTTGACGCGCCTTCTGGTACTGCCATTCGAATGGGAGAGTGTATTGCAGAGGCTATGAACAAAAATTTTGATGATATTAAGGTAACAGATAGTCGGTTTGAAACTCGACAACGAAAAAAGGGTGAGATAGGAATGTCTGTGATTCGAGCTGGTGAAATTATCGGAGAACATAAAGTCTTGTTTGCCCTGGATAACGAAATTATCAGCATTGAGCATAAGGCACAAAACCGTCTGTGCTTTGCCGAAGGTGCCGTTGCCGCTTCAATATGGCTGGCAGGACAGTCCGCTGGTTTTTATACCATGCAGGATTTTCTCGCGGGTTAGAATTTTCAGGGGGTTGTTGCGGTGTTATATTTATCTGCTAACTATCTATAAGAGTAAAAATGGCGCTATAAGAAGCGCCATTTTTACTTATTGTCGGAGCTTAAAGTCCAAGTAATAATCTTTCGGGCTCTTCCAGAAGTTCTTTAATGGTCACCAGAAAACCGACCGCTTCTTTACCATCAATTAATCGATGGTCATAAGACATTGCAAGATACATCATTGGTAAAATGACAACTTCACCATTAACTGCCATAGGTCTGTCTTGTATTTTATGCATACCCAGAATGGCGGTTTGTGGCGGATTTACAATGGGGGTTGACATTAATGAGCCGAAAACACCGCCATTTGAAATGGTAAATGTGCCACCGGTCATATCTTCAATACCCAGTTTTCCATCTCTGGCTTTTACGCCGTAACTGCGAATACCCGCTTCAATATTAGCCAGGCTCATATGATCAACGTCGCGTAAAATCGGTACAACAAGGCCTCTGGGAGAAGAAACTGCGACACCAATATCCTGATAACTATGATAAACAATATCTTTGCCATCAATGGATGCGTTTACCGCAGGAAATCTTTTTAAGGCCTCAACTGATGCACGGACAAAGAATGACATAAAGCCCAGACGAGTATCATGACGTTTTTCAAATTCGTCTTTGTATTTGGCCCTTAACTCCATGATTGGCTTCATATTTATTTCATTAAAAGTTGTTAACATTGCCATATTCTGTTGCGCTTCGACAAGCCTGTTCGCAATCATTGAGCGCAATCGAGTCATCGGCTCTCTGCGTTCTACTCTTTCCCCAGATAAAGCCGCAGGCTGTTCTGATACTTTAGGAGCGGCCTGTTTATTTGAGCGGTTTTCAATGAATGCAGTGACGTCTTCTTTAACTATTCTGCCGTTCTTTCCTGTGCCTTTGATCAGTGACGGCTCAATGTTGTATTCGTTAAGCAGTTTTCTTACCGCAGGGCTGAGAGCTGCTTCTGATGAGCTGTCAGTATTTTCGCTGGCAACAGCAGGTGCGCTTTCTGTGGAAGCTGCAGGAGCGCCAGCACCAGTATTGAAGTGACCAATAACTTCATCACTAAGAACGGTTTCACCTTCATCTTTTATAATGTCATTTAACACGCCGTCGTCGGGAGCAACGACTTCAATCACGACTTTATCAGTTTCGATATCAACGATAAGTTCGTCACGTGAGAAAGCTTCGCCAGGCTTTTTATGCCAGCTTGCAATGGTGCCATCTGCTACAGATTCTGGAAATGTAGGGGCTTTTATTTCAGTAGCCATGATTGATCCTTTAAGGTCTCGTTAAATGTTTTAAATTAAAAATTTTATTTTCTGTTCTAACCAGTAATTGCCTGGCTAAGAAACTCTTCCAATTGCTTTAAGTGTAGTGCCATATAACCAGCGGCAGGTGCTGCTGAAGCTTTTCTTCCTGCAAACTCCACTGTTATTTTCGGGTAGAGAGAATTAACGCAGGTTTTCAGATGGTGCAGGCTACTAAACCATGCCCCCTGGTTTTGCGGTTCTTCCTGACACCAGATAATTTTTTTCAGATTTTTGTAATTCGACAGCGTTTCGTTTAACTCTTTTTCCGGAAATGGGTAGAGCTGTTCAATTCTGATTATAGCTACGTTTTCGGTATTAAGTTTTCGTCGCTTTTCAATGAGATCATAATAAACTCTTCCACTACACATTATCAGACGGTCAACTTTATCTGGAGAAATTGTTTCTTCTATTTCTGGAATAACGTTATGGAAATGGCCAGTTGTCAGATCATCAAGTGTAGAAATGGCTTCTTTATGACGTAGCAGACTTTTGGGAGACATAATAATTAATGGACGTCGCATTGGACGAACAATTTGACGGCGTAACAAGTGAAAAATCTGAGCTGGCGTGGTAGGCACACAAACCTGGATATTTTCTTCAGCACTTAATTGTAAAAAGCGCTCCAGTCTCGCCGATGAATGTTCCGGGCCCTGACCTTCATATCCGTGAGGCAATAACATGGTTAAACCGCATAGCCTGCCCCACTTATGTTCACCACTAGTTATAAATTGATCAATAATCATCTGAGCGCCATTAGAAAAGTCACCAAACTGTGCTTCCCAGATAACCATTGTGTTTGGGTTGGTTGTCGAGTAACCATACTCAAACCCTAGTACCGCAAGTTCTGATAAAAACGAATCATAGATGGTAAATCGCTTATCGACGTCCGTGAGGTGTTGTAGAGGAATGTAGGACTCGCCTGATTTTTGGTCATGTAATACAGCATGTCGGTGAGAAAAAGTGCCTCGTCCTACATCCTGACCTGTTATTCTGACTGAGTGTCCCTGCTTTAAAATACTGCCATATGCCAGGGTTTCTGCAAATCCCCAGTTAATTGGTATTTCTCCTTTAGCCATCAATTTGCGATCTTCAATAACTTTTTTAACTTGTCTTTGTACATTAAATCCATCAGGTACCTGACAGAATTCTTTCGCTAACTGGAGTAGTTCTTTCTTTTCATAACCGGTCGCAGCAGAAGCTGTCCAGTTATGACCCAGATACGGAGCCCAGTCAAAATAAAGCGCTTTATCCGGCTTTTCAACAATATTTTTTACAACAATCAGACCGTTATCCAGGTCGGCGCGGTATTCATCGGCCATTTTGATAACTTCTTCATTGGTAACTACTTTTTCTGTAATGAGTTGTTTGGCATATTGTGTATTAACGCTAGCCAGTTTTTTTATGACGTCATACATCAGTGGCTGAGTACCAGAAGGTTCATCAGCCTCATTGTGGCCTCTACGTCGATAACAGACCATATCAATAACAATATCTTTTTTGAACTGGTAACGATAATCAATCGCGAGCTGACTGACATAAAGAACGGCTTCGGGATCATCGGCATTAACATGTAAAATTGGTGCTTCGACAACTTTCGCAACATCAGTGCAATACTCAGTTGAACGAGAATCTTCTTTTTTGCTGGTGGTAAAGCCAACCTGGTTATTCACAATAATATGAATGGTACCGCCAGTTTTATAGGCTCTGGTCTGTGACATTTGCAGGGTTTCCATAACAACACCCTGTCCAGAAAATGCAGCGTCACCGTGAATAATGATTGGAACCACCGTATTGCCAGACTTATCCTGGCGTTTATCCTGGCGAGCTCTTACAGAGCCTTCTACTACCGGAGCAACAATTTCAAGATGACTGGGGTTAAATGAAAGTGCCAGATGAACTTCCCCGCCTGGTGTCATGACATTTGATGAAAATCCCTGATGGTACTTAACATCACCAGATCCCATTTCATATTCTGCTGTTCCTTCAAACTCGTTAATCAGTTCGGAGGTTTTTTTGCCCATTGTATTAATTAATACATTTAGTCTTCCACGGTGAGCCATTCCAATGACGACTTCTTTTGCCTGGTAACTTCCTGCTTTTTGAATAAGCTCGTCTAATATTGGAATTAAACTTTCACCACCTTCAAGTCCAAAACGTTTTGTTCCGGGATATCGAGCACCAAGATATTTTTCCAGTCCTTCTGCCGCGGTAAGTCTTTCCAGAAGGTGACGTCTGGCTTCTTCGCCAAGTTCTGGTGAAGATTGCACAGACTCGAGTCTGGTTTGAAACCATTTACGTTCATCACTACTAACAATGTGCATAAACTCTGCCCCAATTGAAGAGCAATAAGTTTCACGTAACGCACTGATAATATCTCTTAACGGAGCTTGATCGTGACCAAAATGAACGGAGCTACTTAAAAACGGAGTGCTCAGGTCGCTATCTGAGAGTCCATGATGTGATAATTTCAGATCAGAGACAGTGGCCCGTTCCATGATATTGAGTGGATCAAGACTTGCTTCTTTGTGCCCCATTACCCGATAGGCTTCAATAAGTTCCAGCAGAGCAACCTGTTTGATTTCATGCTCAAAAGAAACAGAGTCGGCTGATTTTTTATTCTGATTATTAGCCAGTTTAAAAAATTGTTGTTTTATCGCAGCATGAGAGACTTCCCTATTGGTGTTGTCAGACTGGTTTGCCAGAGATTGAAAATAATTCTGCCATTCCTCTGGAACTGAATTTGCTGATTCCAGGTACTGCTCGTAAAGCTCTTCTACGTACGAAACACTACCGCCAGAGAGGTGACTGGTGTCTTGCATTCGATCAATATATTTTTCTTGCATGTTGATTTCTCTGAGTTATCTCTTAACCCTATCCGGCCTGATTCGGGACTCTATGATATTTAGAAAGTGATTTTGTCTTTACTATTGTAGAAAGCATTGTCGAAAACGCCTGAAAATCAACTAATTTACATCAAATTTTCTTTTCTTAGGACATATTTGGGGGTCTGGTCAGTTTCTTCGATAAATTTGTACTTAGTCTTTTCTTATTTGTTAGTGCTTCTTTAACGAATGTAAAGTGTTAAAGTAACGTGATTTTCTAACGGTGCTGCATTGCAGCTGGATCCTAACTTTTTATGCTTTCGAGATCTACAGTTTAGCGCTTGAAAAGCGATAAAATATAACAACTTTTTGGTATATCAGCGTTAAGAAGTTAAAATAAATGATAGTGATTGTCAATATCAAATAGGAATAATTGCTATATACGTCTTATCTGACTGATATATTTAGGAATAAATGTTAAAGGCTGGGCTGCAGTGATGTCGGTTTGCTTTATTGGTTATACCAATGTTGCATAGCAAGTGTATCAAGAGTAGAAAGAGAGTAGCTTGTTTTGATTGTTTTATGCCCGTTCTTAAGCCTTATCTGCTGAGGGTAGTTCATTATTGAATATTCATCGTAAATTGTTGAGTAGATTTTATCAGGATCGAGTTGTTGGTTAATCGCTTTACATTTCTGGATGGCTGTTTTGGCTGTGTGGCCAATTTTAAGCATTTTGGGCTGACAATTTTCTATGTGAGTGTTAATGGCGTTAAGACCGTAAGGCCAGTGCGGATTTCTATATTCATGTTCAAACCCAAGTGCGTGTCCAAACTCGTGAAGTATCAGGCGTTTTAGATAATTGGTAGAAAGTAATTCAGGGTTTAACGCTGCTAGTTGTAATGTTGCTGTTCTGGACAGATAGTCTCCATGGTTTCCAAGAGCTGAGCCTGTATTGGCCTTAAAGCTGACTCTTATGTGGCTGATAAGCGGGGCTTTTGTATCGTTGTTGTAGAAATGTAGTTTTAGTGTTGTATTTTTAATCCATAAAGGGGCCCACTTTTTTACCAGGTTTATCTGCTTAATACTTCCATCTAGAAAAATGACATTAAGCGTTGTATTTTGTGGCCACATTTTGTTTTTTACCAGAACGGCTGCCTGTATCGGTGAGAAACCGATAATAAGTAATAATAAAGTCAGAGGAATAGATTGATGGACCGAATTCATAAATACGTCAATGATTGGCGGAGCTGTTGCTACTATACCCTGGAATAATAGTAAACAAAATGAGTCAGCCTGATAAATTACGGTGCATAATGAATGACATTCTTATAAAATCAGGTTTTAGCCTGTAATAGATTTACTGATAATTGAGACCAAAATGAAATCACCTGTTATTGCACCATCGATTCTTTCTGCTGACTTTGCCAGGCTGGGTGAAGAAGTTAATGCTGTACTGAAAGCAGGTGCAGACTGGGTTCATTTTGATGTGATGGACAATCATTATGTTCCCAACCTGACTATTGGACCTATGGTTTGTGAAGCCTTAAGAAACTATGGCATAAAAGCCCCGATTGATGTTCACCTGATGGTAAAACCTGTTGACAGAATTATCCCCGATTTTGCGCAAGCCGGGGCCAGTATTATTACTTTTCACCCTGAAGCCAGTGAACATGTTGATCGAACGTTGCAGCTGATTAAGGGCGCTGGTTGTGAAGCTGGTCTGGTGCTGAACCCTGCAACCAGTATTCAATATCTTGAGCATGTGATGGATAAACTGGATGTTATTTTATTGATGTCTGTTAATCCCGGGTTTGGTGGTCAGTCCTTCATCCCTCAGACATTAAACAAATTGAAGCAGGTCAGACAATTAATTGATGAGTCTGGTTATGACATCAGACTGGAAGTAGACGGGGGCGTAAAGGTCAATAATATTGGTGAAATTGCTGCTGCGGGAGCTGACACATTTGTAGCGGGATCGGCGATTTTTAATACCGCTGATTATGCAGAGACAATGACTCAGATGCGCAACAACATTAAGAGCTTTACGGACGCTTAAAGATTGGTGAACAGTAAACATGGCGTGATAAAAACAAGGACCATAAGAGTGCTTATGGTCGATAATTACGATTCATTTACTTTTAATCTGGTACATTATCTGCAGAAAATTGAAATACCGCTAGTTGATGTGCAGGTTATTGTCAGGCGGAATGATCAGTTAACATTAAGCCAGATTGAAGCGTTAAATCTTTCTCATATTATTATTTCTCCCGGGCCCGGTAATCCGGACTGTGCTGGTTTAACGTTGAATGTTATTGAGCACTTTCATGGGCAATTACCAATGCTTGGGGTGTGTCTTGGTCATCAGGCTATTGGTCAGTATTTTGGTGGACAGGTTGTTAAAGCGCCTGTGGTAATGCATGGAAAAGTTTCTTTTATCTATCATAATTCTCAGGGCATATTCAGGGGAATACCGCAGGGGTTTAAGGCAACACGATATCATTCGCTAGTTCTTGCTAGTCGTGCTTTACCTGATTGCCTTGAAATGACAGCATGGACGCAAGACGAAAATGGAGCCGTCGATGTCATTATGGGAGTAAGGCATCGAGAGTTTTCTGTTGAAGGCGTACAATTTCACCCAGAGTCCGTTCTTTCCGAATCCGGAATCGCTTTGCTTGAGCAATTTTTAACGGCTTAGTTGTAAAGCCTTATTAAAGCTAAATAAAGTTATTGTTGGATTATTTAGTTGACCAGTTTTTTTATCTCTTTTTCTTCGCTTGTTTTTTTCCGCAGTAGCTTACACACCCGGTGAGGGTAGTTAAAACCTTTGAACTGTATTTCCTGTAGTTTGGTAAATTTAAAAATTTCTCGACTTTGAGAAAAAACAGGATAACTGACTGTTGTTTCCCCTGGCTCCGAAAAATTTTCCAGCCTTGAGGCCAGATTAATGCCGCTCCCTACTGCTCGAAAAGCAATGATATCGTCAGAACCAAAGTTGCCGACAGTGACAAAATCCTGGTGAATACCTATTCTTAATTTAACATTATGATCAAATCCTGCATCGAGCCATTTCTGGGAAAGGTCTTCCATAGCATGTTGCATTTTTAACGCAAGGTTAACCGCTGCGCGCGCCTGGCTCTGTTTATCCATGTCATCAATGGCACCAAATAAAACAACCAGACCATCACCAAGAATTTCATTTAAAATTCCTTTTTCAGACTCAATTAATCGTCCCATTTCTCCAAGAAAGCTATTCAAAATATCGGTAATGGCTTCTGGTTCAAAGCGATCGGATATTGCTGTAAAACCGGCGAGATCGGCAAAAAGAACGGTGAGCTGCTTTCGTTTTGCAATAAGCGGATTATGCTCTTCATTGGTGATAATCTGGTTAACCATTTGTTTTGGAAAATATTTTCCCATACGCTCACAGGCTTGTTGTAATGTTGTGTTATGCGCTTCTTTTTGTTTTGCTTCAACCAGTCCACCTAATAATCGCATTGTGTGAATTCTACTAAGTAGAACCTCTCTTTCAATGGGTTTAGTGACATAATCATTAGCGCCAGCCTCGAAACCTGCTCTGATATCTTCAGTTTGATTTCTCGCTGATAAAAGTAGAATCGGTAGCTCTATAGGGGAAAACTTTTCTCTCAATTTGACACAAACATCATAACCAGAAAGTCCAGGCATCATAATATCAATGACGGCTAAATCAAAAGTTTTCTGATTAGCAAGCTGTACCGCTTCAAGTCCGTTATTCGCACACTCAAACTCGTAACCATTAATTTGTAGTAAGTCAGATAAAACCTGTAAATTAATCGGATCATCATCTGCAATTAAAACTTTACCTTTGACTGCTGTGTTTTTTACTGATTTTCTGGGTTGTTTTTTCTGCTTTTTAGTAGTGCTTACTTGCTGCTTTTCACTTTCATCAGTAATAGAAAGTGGGTGATGGCTTTCGTGCGTATTTTCCAGCCAGACCGGAATATCAAAGAAGAACTTTGAGCCATGATTAAGTTCAGACTCTACCCACAGACTACCACCATGTTCCTCAATTAGCTGGTTACTTACTGATAAGCCCAATCCTGTGCCGCGATTACTGATGGTTTGTTGTAAGGTTCCCTGTTCAAAAGGCTCAAATATTATTTCCAGTTGAGAGCTGTCTATGCCAATGCCGGTATCACGAACACAAACTTCTATAAAGTTGCCTCTGGTAATTGCATTAATATCAATTCGACCATTCATCGTGTATTTAATGGCATTACCAATCAAATTATGCAGGACTTGTTGAATTCTGTCTTCATCGGCGTACAAGAGTGGTAATTCTTCAGGCAGAGCATTGTGTAACTGTAATGATTTTTCTTCTGCGAGCGGTTTAAGCAGGCTGACAACGACATTAACAATTGAAAACAGATCAACCGCTTTTCTGTGCAATACCAGGTTTTGATGTGTGAGCTTTTTAAAGTCCAGAATATCATTAACTAATTGTGAGAGGCGTTTACCGCCATCAATGATCAGTTGCAGGTGGTTGAGCGTTTTTTGACTTTGCTGTCCTGCTACACCTTCTTTCAGCGATTCTGCAATACCAATAATGCCATTGAGTGGTGTTCTTAACTCATGTGACGTGTTGGCAAGAAACTCATCTTTTAATTGGTCGACACGCCTTAAATGTTCATTAATCGATTTTTGTTCCTGTAGTTTTTTCTCGTGCTTGCTCAGGTAATAAGCGACCAGGGAAACAATAATCGCCAGATAGATAAAATAGGCCCACCAGGTTTGCCAGGTTGGGGGGTTGATTTTAAACTTAACTTTAATTGACTGCTCAACCCAGATGCCATCACTGTTAGTCGCTTTGAGTTCAAAGGTGTATTTTTTAGGGTCAAGATTAGTAAAAATGGCCTGATTGATACTTTTACTTTCCATCCAGTCATCATTGTAGGGCAGTAGCCGGTATTGAAATCGATTTCTGCCTGGATGACGAAAATCCAGAGAAGCAAATTCGAACATCAGGTCGTTATTATCATATTCCAGTTCAATGGTTTGATCTTCATAAGGAGCACTCCTGGAAATAATCGATTTATCCTGTACCGTAATATCGGTTATTTTTATTTGTGGTTGAAAGCTGCTCTGGTTTTGATTGAGTGGATTAACGATAGAAACACCATCAACGCTACCAAAGTAAATTTCACCTGAAAGTGCTCGGGTGACTGAGTTACCATTGAATTCGTTAGAAGTCAGGCCATCGGCAGTGGTGTAATTCTTAAAAGTCAGATTTTCAGGATCAAACTCAGATAGTCCTTTATTTGTACTTAGCCATAATTTCCCATTAGAGTCAGCGGAAATACCGTAGATGGCGCTATTGATAAGTCCATCTTTTTCCAGATAACTTCTGAATCGATAAGTACCGGCCTTAATTTCTTCCGATGTTAATAAGTCGAGTCCATTAAAAGTACCGATCCATAAGTTTCCATGTTCATCTTTATATAAACTTCTTACCGTATTATCGCTGATGGAATCTGGATTTTCCGGCGAATATTCGAAGCTGAGCAGTGAACCAAATTCGGGATCATAACGTTGTAGCCCATGCCTGCCGGTTCCAAACCAGATGATACCTTCGTCATCTTGAATCATTGCCCGGATAGAGGCATTACCTAATTTCCCCTGGTCGACATATTTATAATCCTGAATAATCTGTTTCGTTTTTCTATCAACACTCAGCAGGCCATCATCCGTGCCAACCCATATTTTTCCAAAACGGTCTTTTTCAATGGTTCTTACTCTGTGGTAACTGATATGCCCTTTGGGAAAGTCATAGCGTTGAATGAGTGTACTAATTCCTGTTTTTGGAGAAAATACTGCCAGTTGTCCCTGTTGATTGCCCAACCAGATGTCTCCGTCTTCATCAATAGTGAAGCTGAATATTCGGTTGCTGAATTTGCTGTTGTCATCTGTTCTAAACTGATTGTAATGTTTGAACTCTCCCGTTACCGGGTTGTATCGATCGAGTCCGTTTAATGTGGCAAACCAGATATGTCCCTGATTATCTTCTTCAATATCCCAGACAAAACCATGAGACAATCCGTTGGAATTATGCGGTGAATGGCTCAGGCGAGAAATTCGATTCTCAAATGACATGGTCACGTTAATACCGCCGCCAGCTGTACCTACCCAGATAAGTCCAGATTCGTCCTGAAATAAAGTCCATATATCATTGAGTGTTAAGCTTTGACTATCGGCTGAATTACGTTCCAGGTGAATAAATTTAGGCGCTCCTTTCCGTCGAATGTTCAATCCTCCTTCTTCTGTACCTACCCAGAGATCACCATTACGTACTCGTAATATTGAGCGTATATCATTGTTGCTCAGGCTGCCAGAATCGTATTTATCGTTCTGATATTGTATAAACTGGGAAGTTTCAGAGCGAAGATGATAGAGTCCGTCGAACCGAGTTCCTATCCAGAGACTGTTATCGGTATCAAGGAAAAGATCATTTATCTGTCTGGGAGAGTTATCTCGTAAAAATGGGGTAAATATTTGTTGTTTAACATCAAAATGCGTCAGCTTTTTGGTTGTCGCAATCCAGAGATTCCCTTTTCCATCATCTACGATATCAACAATTGGTCCATTGGGTAATGACTGATTGTCTAATGGATTATGCTGAAAGTGTGCAAATGCTTCTTTGTCGGGTAAATATAAGTTTAATCCATGATTAGTTCCAATCCAGATCCTGCCGTTAGTGTCCTGATGGATCACCTGTACTTGTGGATTGCTTAAGCTGTCAAAGTCGTCCGCTTTTGAGAGAAATCGCTTAAACTTACCAGTTTCAGGATCGAGACGACTGACGCCGTTTTGTCTGGTACCTACCCAAAGGTAGCCTTCATTATCTTCTATAATGGAAATAACAATGTTGCTTGAAATTGTGGTTTGATCTTGCGGGTCATTTTTAAAATTAACAAAACGATAGCCATCGTAGCGGGTTAATCCATCATAAGTTCCAATCCAGATAAACCCATGGCTATCTTGAAATATGGTTTTAACGGTACTCTGAGGTAGTCCGTGTTCGGTGCCGATATGACGAAAACCAATTGACTGGTTGTTTGCCTGGACAGCAAAGTTCTGCCATAAGCAGAAAATGACCGTTAAAATTGATAATAACTTGAATAAAATTTTAAAATTGACCAATTATCTATAAACCATACTCAAATTAGGTGGATTATAACTGCTCTGGTGTAATTTGTTGTTCATTTGTTTATGTTGATTAGTGTTGTGGACTGTGATTATGGAACCCGTTTTGTCTGACTTAAAGTAACTTAAATTGAATGAAATGTCATTGGAAACCGTTTGTTTTTGTTTGAGTCTTATGGTCGTGGCGATTTCAGTCTATGATTTAACTGAATAAACTTGCCTGATAGTTAGTAGTTACTATTTAAATTGGTCTGGAAAATAGCGAGAAATTTAGTTTATGCCGCAGTCAGATAATGTATTAACTGAAACGCGTTCGTTGGATCGCATTCTTCATGCGCCAGCCAGAGAAGAGCCCGTTGGATTTCTGTTAAGGTTGTCCAAAGCGTTACACACTTATGGTTTACCCGCTTATGAGCTGGAAAATACGATGAACGGGTGTGCTGAAGCCATGGGGTATGGTATCCAGTGCATGTCGTTACCTACTTCAATTAACATGACTTTTATGCCACCAGACGGTGATGCCCGAACTTATGTTATCAGGGTGGCTCCGGGAGAAATTAATCTGGAAAAATTGCGTAAGACGACAGAAATAGCGCAGTTGGTTATTGATGGTAATTTGAGTAGTAAAGAAGGGGCACACCGGTTAAAAGAAATTGCACAAAGTCAGTCTTTATATCCTGGTAGTGTTGTTATTGCTGCATACTCTGTTGTTTCTGCGGGTATTACTCGAATTTTCTCAGGTTCTGTAGAAGATATGGTTGTAGCTGCATTTATCGGGGCTGTTGTTGGTATCTTTTTTTTGATGTCCAGGTCCAGACCTCTGTTAGCTCATACACTGCCATCAGTTTGTGCTTTTTCTGCGACAATAATGGCTGTATTGATGGCGCATTATGGGGTGTTTCAGGTTGTTGTTTCTGTTGCTGTCGTTTCCGGCCTGATTATTTTATTGCCAGGGTTAACACTCACTATTGCGATGGCAGAGTTGGCGACCCAAAATATGGTATCTGGAACCGCACGGTTAACCGCAGCTATGACTGTCTTCATTCAGCTGGCATTTGGCAGTGCGCTGGCTATGGAAGCTGGACGAGTTTTTGGGCTTGATTACAGCGCAGTACAAGTTTCAGATGTTCCTCTCTGGAGTGTCTGGTGTGGTGTTGGTATGGCGGGTATTGGATTAATTCCTACATTTGAAGCGCGTTTTAAAGACAGCATCTGGTTCTTTTTATCAGCGGTAACGGCTTTTACAACGGTTTATTATTCGGGACAAATACTGGGGGCGTCGTTAGGTGCATTTTGTGGAGCAATTTGTGTGGGAATTCTTGCACGTTTTGTTACGCGTTTGTTTTCAGTGCCTGGAGCCATGGTTATGATGCCTGGCTTTATTATTCTGGTACCAGGTTCTGTTGGTTACCGCAGTATATTGGCCCTTGTTGATAAAGATATTGTTGGGGGGCTGGAAGCAGCGGTTGAAGTGGCAATTATTGGTATTTCTCTGGTTGCCGGTTTTTTGCTGTCCTCCATGTTACCACTACCGAAAGATAGCGTTAGCGATCAGTATTGAACAAATAATAGAATTAATGGCTTATTATCTGATTTTAAGGTGAGTATGGAGAATTTTCTGGGTAAATGTTGATCTTAGATAAAATCCTCTTGGCAGAGTTTGTATCGCCTGACCGTTCTGGTCAGTCGTTTGTGTTAATGCTTTTGAGTTGGCTGCTTTGGGTCTGACTTGTAATATTTCTCCTATTCTGGCGTTGAGTTTATCAACTTCACCCAGGCTGACCAGTTCAATCGCATTTTCCCAATCACTTTTTATTGTCTTCATTTGTGCAGGAGTTGCTTGCCATAAAAACGGTGTCGCTATCCGAGATTGAATAACGGATTCGTCCGGATTTCTGGCAATAGGAACCCACAGAACATATTGTAGTTTTTTATAAACAGGACTTTCTTCCCAGCGAAGTAATGTTTGTCCTTTTAAATTTAAAACACAAACATAAGTGGATTCAAGCACTTTACCGGAATAATCAATTGGGAGCGTTTTCAGTTCAATCTGAAGGTGATTAAAATCTGGTTGAGAAAGGTTTTTTGAATCTGCGCCCAGGCAGTCCTCAATAAATTGCCCTTGCCAGCCCTTTTTTCGTTTTAAGTTTTCGGGAACCTGGTAGTTAAATTTTGAGGCTATTTCCCCAATGGTTTTTCCAGCAAGCTGTTCAGCTCTTTGCATGAGTTCATGTTGAGATGCTGGTGGGAGTGCGGGAAATTGAACAGTCATTTAACGTAGCAGGAAAACAAGAAGGTTGAGATATTGAAACATATCTTGTCCTTAAAACACATAAAATTTAAAGAAATTTGCTGAATGATGAATTGTGTGTTTGAATTAGCTCATAAATAGATTTAATTGGTATCGGTAAGTGATTGATTCAGACGGGTTTCGAGCCAATATCGGCATGATTGTATGCAACGATTTTGGTAATCTGCTCTGGACCAGACGCATTGGACAAAATTCCTGGCAATTCCCTCAAGGGGGGGTCGATGCAGGTGAAGCTTCTGAACAGGCGATGTTCAGAGAGTTAAAAGAAGAAATAGGCCTTGGCAGGCAAGATGTTAAAATTCTTGGTTCAACTAAAAGTTGGCTTAAGTACCGTTTGCCTGGTCGTTATATCCGTCAGGATAGCTATCCTTTGTGTGTGGGTCAGAAACAGAAGTGGTATTTATTGCGCTTGACTGCTAACGAGTCGCGTATTCATTTTGATGAAACCGGGCATCCGGAATTTGACCATTTTATGTGGGTTAATTTCTGGTATCCGCTGCGACAGGTGATCTCTTTTAAGCAGGAAGTTTATCGGCAAGCCTTAAGTGAGTTAATGCCATTTATGATGGAGCATCAGCTTCGGCAGAGAAAACAACGGGGAAGAAGGCCACATCATCGGAAGAATAGCAAACCACAAGATTAACAAATTAGCAGGGTTATTTTTAAACTGACAGGTTGTTAGTTAACTTTCGGGAGACTCATTTGCGAGAGCAACTGCGGCGTGTTACACAAGCCGTTAGTGCAGCTGAAGGTAAACAGAATATTCTAGAGGTGATTGTCTCGGAAGTTTGTCGAGCGCTTGATATTGAAGTTTGTTCTATCTATCTGGCTGATTATCGATTAAATCAATTTGTTTTGACGGCCAGTCGTGGCCTTGATTTAGGCCATTCGACTTTAAATAGCCTGGATTTTAATCAAGGCCTGGTGGGTTTAATCGGACAGCGAGAAGAACCGATTTACCTGTCAGATGTAAAAAAATCCCATCCTTATACATCTTTTCCATTAGTTAATGAAGATGACTTTAATGCTTTTTTAGGCGTACCTGTGATTCACCAGCGGAAAGTGCTGGGTGTTCTGGTGATTCAGGCAAAGCAACCGCGTCGGTTCGATCTGGATGAGGAAACTTTTTTAACGACGTTAGCTGCTCAATTATCTTCAAAACTGGCTTCTAGCGAGTTTGAAACATCCTTTGAACAAAGTGATTCAGAGTTTGTTATTCGAACAATGCAGGGAATACCGGTATCTTCGGGTGTTGCAGTGGGAAAAGCCAGAGTTGTTTTTCCTCTGGAAGATATACATAGTGTTCCCGATCGAAAAACGGATGATATTGCAGATGAACTGAATAAGCTTGAACTTGCGGTAAAGATAACAAGAGATCAGTTGGAAGGTATGTCGCAAAGGATGCAAGGGCTGGTTTCATCTCAAGAGCTATCGTTGTTTGATGCCTATCAGCAAATTTTGGGCGCAGAAGGGCTTGCATCAGAAGTTGAAGAGCAGATTCGGCTGGGTTATTGGGCTGCGACAGCTTTGAGGATAGTCACTCAAAGACATTTGAATGCGTTTAAATCGATGCAGGACCCCTATTTGCGAGAAAGAGCGAATGATATTGAAGATCTGGCGAACAGATTGTTATCTCATTTAGTTAAAGCGAACAAAAGAGTGATGCAGTTTGAACCGGATACGGTGATTGTTGCTGATAAAGTGAGCGCAGCCATGTTAGCTGAGCTTCCGGTGAGTGATGTTGTTGGTATTGTTTCTTTAACCGGATCATCAACATCACATGCGGCAATACTGGCCAAAGCGCTCGGGATCCCGGCTATTATGGGGCTCGAATCATTTCCGATTAAACAAATGGAGAATAGATCGCTTATTGTTGACGGTTATAATGGTCAGGTTTATTTATCTCCTGGTCAATCGCTGATTAATCAGTATCAGGCCTTGATTAAGGAAGAGGTTCAATTAGCCAATGAACTGGTTCAGGATGAAACTTTACCAAATACGAGTAGAGATGGTTCTCAGGTTAATTTATTGATTAATAGTAGTCTGGCTACAGATACGGTAAAGGCGAGAGGTTGTGGAGCAGATGGAATAGGATTATATCGGACGGAAATTCCTTTTATGCAACTTGACCAGTTTCCATCAGAAGATGTGCAATCGGTGATTTATTCGGACTTACTGAGAGAATTTCATGAGTTTCCCGTCACAATTAGAACATTAGATATTGGTGGAGATAAGCAGTTAAGCTATTTTCCTATTAGCGAGGATAATCCTTTTCTTGGCTGGCGAGGGATCAGAGTTACATTGGATCACCCTGAAATTTTTCTGGTACAGCTCAGGGCAATTTTTAAAGCAAGTGTTCATAATCAACAATTAAGGCTGGCTATTCCAATGGTATCAACGTTGGAGGAGCTTGACGAAAGCTTGAGATTTATTCACCAGGCATTTGATGAAGTGTCACAGGAACTTGCCGAGTCCGGGGTGTCTATTCGATTACCACTGATAGGATTAATCCTTGAAGTTCCTGCTGCGGTTTTTCAATTAAGTGATTTTGCTACCAGGGTCGACTTTATTTCTGTCGGAACGAATGATCTTATTCAATATATGATGGCTGTTGATAGAAATAATTTGCGAGTGAAAAATTTGTATAGCCATTTTCAGCCAGCGGTATTAAAGGTATTAACAAAAATCGTTCAAGAATGTGAAGGAGCAGGAATTTCTATGCAGATCTGTGGAGAAATGGCCGCAGATCCGTTGGCTGCTATTCTATTAATTGGTATGGGTTTTAGTACGTTAAGTATGGATGTTAGCTGTATTGCAAGAGTAAAAAGAGCAATTTCCAGGTTCGATATGGACGAAATGCAGAAAATTGCTAAGTCCGCCGCTAACTTTGAGACAGAAGCAAAAGTTCGAGATTATCTGCTAAAAGCAATGGAAGACAAGGGTCTGGGTGGACTGGTCAGGGCTGGAAATTAAATACGACACAGTTTTTTCTTTTTTTCAGGTGCTGTAATTCAGGCTAGTGTCTGCAATCACGATTCGTTACAATCCTTTTTTGTTTATTAGTGACTGGCAAATGTTTTCGTCATTAGAGTTAACTGGTATTTTTATTGTATCTGGACTTTTTGCCGGTTTTCTGGCTGGACTTCTGGGGATCGGTGGAGGATTTGTTGTTGTACCTGTGTTGTTGCTGGTGTTGCCGCAAGTTGGCATCCCGGTAGAATTGACTCCTCATTATGCTATTGGCACTTCTTTACTCTGTATTTGTGTTACTT
>JADGFG010000039.1 GCA_016743995.1 Kangiellaceae bacterium
ACGATAGAGAAACTAAGGAAAGGTTATTCTCTATTAATTGGTTGCCATTTTTTTATTATCAGAATCTCAGTATTTTGTATCGTGCAAAAAAATAATTGTTGCTATAAAAAAGTAGCGCGTCATATTAACTGTGTTGAAAATGATATTTTGATTTCAACAGGATGAATTTGCAAGAATCTGGATTGTACACAATAAATTATTGTGATAGTTTTATCTCCGCTGGAAATTAAATTTTCCTTTGTTGTTGTTAAATTATAAAAATAGTTCTAGGAATCGGAGGTGCGTTTCATGCGCGACGTAACGAATAAAAAGAGTGGTAGTTTCACTCAACATTTTACTTATAAAAAATCAGTACTTGCTCTACTTGTAGGGTCGTTTCTTTCAGCTTCACCACTTATGGTTACTGCGGCTGAAAGCGATAAAGCTGAAGATGCAACTGAGTCCAGAGTTGTTATTACAGGCTCTCGTTTAAAGCGAGTTGATATGGAAGGTGCTGCACCTGTTACCACTATTACTTCACTTGATTTACAAAAATCAGGTTTTGCGACAGTTGGTGATGTATTAAGAAATTCTAATTTAAACTCTTTTGGTTCATGGGGTGGGGGTTCAAACAACAGTTGGGGATCTCAAGCGACAGTACGATTAAAAGGGGCATCAGTTGAGCATACCCTGGTACTGCTTGACGGAAAAAGAATGGCTAAATCACCGGTATTAAACGGTGGTGCTGCAAATATTAATACAATTCCAACCGCTGCCATTGACCGTATCGAAATATTGACTGATGGTGCTTCTGCTGTTTATGGTACTGACGCGATTGCTGGTGTTGTTAACGTTATTTTGAAAAAAGATTTTGAAGGCGTTGAGTTTTCTGCAAGGATGGACAGTCCAAGTCAGGACGGTGGTGATTCATCTAGCTACTCTTTCACTGGCGGACTGGATTCAGATAAAGGTAATCTCGTTTTTACATTTGAGCATTATGAAAAAGACGTGGTCATGAATGCCGATCGTTGGTATACCAAACCTTTTATTAAAAATGGTGGAGATCCAAAAGATTTTCAGAGCTGGGCTAACTTATCTCCGACCGGACGAGTATTAGTACAAGGTGCCGCTGGCGGTTGGCTGTGGGAAGATCCGCTTGTTGGAGAAGATTGTTCTGTTTATGGGAAAGATTTCAAAGGTGTTCTAACCGATTCTGATTATCCTGGAGAGACCATGTGTGCGTTCGATTACACACCAGGTGCAGCGACTTCGGTTGATCAAACCAGAGATAATACGTTAGTGCAATATAACTATGACGTTACTGATAACATCGAACTAAATGCTCGTGCTTATTGGGCTAAAAATAAAACAAAAGACATTTCTGCACCGGTTCCCGCCAGCATTAATATTCCTGATGGGTTACCGGCTTATACAACAGCGGCTGGCGTTCAATTGGTTGAGTTGATTGCTGATCCCGCTGCAAAAATGAATTATCGATTTGATACTGCCGGTCAGCGAATTGCAGAACATCATGATACGGTTTCTGACTTTTTAATTGGCTTAAAGGGAACAGAAGACTCATTTGAGTGGGACTGGTCAGCAAGTTTTAGTAGCTATACTAACTTTACCTGGGGAACGGGGTATTTGTTGAATGGCGCACAAAATGAGCTTGTTGGTTCATGGAATGCAACAGAGAACCGCTTTGAAGGGTGGGATCCACGAGATCCAGCATCTCCATTACCTCCTGGAGCTTCGGCAAACTATGATAAACGAAAAAAAGCCAGTAATTTTGAAACCGCTGGTGGAGTCAGTTTCGAAGTTTTTGATATGATGGGCGGTGCTGCCGGTATGTATGTTGGTGCTTCTTATCGTGATGAATCATTTGACTCAAAAGTTGATTCTCTTGCTGAAGCAGGAAAGATAAAAGGTGGAAGTGGTGGTTCTGGTGGAAGCGGTGAGCGTGACGTAAGCGCTGTATTTTTTGAGCTGGCTATGCCGGTTCTGGATAGCCTTGAAGTGAATCTTGCGGCTCGATATGATGATTATTCGGACTTTGGTAGCACTTTTAACCCACAGCTTTCTGTACGATATAACCCAACAGATTCTCTGTTGTTACGTACTTCGTTTGGAACCGGGTTCCGTGCACCAACATTATCTGATTTATATCGCGGAACTTCAGAAGGTTACCTGAAAACAGTTAACTATGTGCGTTGTGAAGCTCAGGGCCAGCCAATTGAAGGTTGTAAAACTAAAGAAACAGTACCTGTGAGAACATCAGGAAATATTGATCTGGAGGCGGAAGAGTCAGATTCTTTCAATATTGGTGCTTCCTGGGAAGCAACTGATTATCTGAATGTTACACTGGACTACTGGACTTTAGATACTGAAGGTTTGATCGAAGACATTCATAGAGATGAGCTGATGAAAACTCAGGCTTACCTGAACCAGGCTGGTGCTGGTGGCAATGTTTCAACTATCTATCCTCATTCTGAGATCTCTATGTTAGGTAATGGCCGTATTGAATATCTGGTTGCTCCTGTGATTAATGTTGGTCTGGCAGAAAGAGAAGGTATAGACTTTAAAGCGTCGGGATCGGTTGATACTGAAGTGGGTAAGTTCTCTTATGGATTAGGAATGACCAAATTCCTGAAATATAAGTACACCAATATGGATGGTGGTAAAGCTGTTCTGACTGAAGATGAAGCGGGTACTGAAGATTTACCAAGTACGCGTATGAATGTGACATTTGATTATTCATTAGATGACCACACTTTCAGTTATTACGGTAGTTTAATCGGTTCTCAAATCTCTGATGAAGCTGATGATAACGATTCTTCAATCTTTTACTCGATTGATTCAGTTATGTACCATAACTTAACTTACACTTATAGTACGCCATGGAACAGTCGTGTTACTCTGGGTGTAGTGAATGTCACTGATGAAGATCCTAAGTTTAGACAAGATGGAACTTTTGAAGGTGATTTGTATAGTATTGACGGTCGTACTTATTACCTACAGTATGTACAGTCACTATAAGTTTTAGTTTTAAGCTTAAACTTAAGTAACCTCAAAAGCCTTCGAATTTTTCGAAGGCTTTTTTGATTTTTAGTCAGTATTTGTGGTTTTTAATTATGGTATTTAGATAGAAAGATATCCAAAGGGAAAAGTCTTTTCAGGAGACAATAACTCTTGTTGCTCGGGGCTAATCAGGATTTGATTTTTCAGGAATTAATTTTTTTTCAGGGATTGATTTTCTTAAAAATAGTCCTCACAGAAGGCGGGGCTGCAATTTCAATTTCAACGCCATGAAAAACCATATCCACATTTTCCATAAGATGTTTCATACGGCTTGCTTTAAACAGAGATAACAGTAAAAACTGAATGAGTCGTTTATCTTTTAAACCATCTAAAATCTGATTTTCATGTTCTTTTGATATTTCATTCAATTGTTTAAACTGAGCAACAATCTTTGGCAAAATTCCAACCTCAATTTCCAGTTGTTCCATAGAAAATCCAGCGGCTTTAAAATGAGGTTCTGCAGCAGCCAACTCCGCGACAATAGCTTTAATTTTTTCTGAAGTTAACTGGCCGATTGGCGATGAATTGTTTTCTTCAGGAAATTCTGACTGTTCTGGTTGAGAATCCAGCTTCTGGATTAAATGTTGAAAAAGATCTTTAAGCATTATGCGATTCTTTGAATTAAAAGTTATTAGGGATTAAATTCATACCATTAAGTGTAACACTTTGATTTATAAGCGCAATATTATTTGAATATGGTTAACCATCTGTTTTTTCTATTATATATAACCACTTAATCTAATTTGCTATTTGAATTTAATGATGACCAGCGTAGTATAAAATACTTAATCAACTGATTGTGTTTTTGCTATTTTAAGTAAGTAGAGTATTAAGATAGCACATTGTGAACAGAAGGTTGTGGTTGGAGTGTCAGAAGGTTGTCGTTGTAATGAGAGTGCAACAACTCCGGATAGACGCATTAAGGCCGCCGGTCAGACTTTTCTGATATTAGCTCTGTCGCCATTTGAGGCGAGTAGCTGATTTAAACTGATACCAATTTCCACGTTGTCAGATTCGTTTTTTTTAATAGATGATACATACTTAACCCTACAGATTGAGTTTATAATTCAGGCTGTTGTTTAATAATTAGACTGTTCCAGGCCTTGAGGCCTAAAATTTTAGAGGTAATCTATGACGTTATACCATGCATCTCAAGCGAAAGATAATTGCGGTTTCGGGTTGATTTCGCAGCTTGATGGTGTTCAAAGTCATTTGCTAATTAAAAGAGCAATTACAGCTTTAACCAGAATGACTCATCGTGGCGCAGTGCATGCCGATGGTAAAACAGGGGATGGTTGTGGAATATCTATACAGATTAATCATCAATATTTTCGTAAAGTGGCTGCTCAGGAAGGTTTTCAGCTGGGAGAGCTTTTTGCGGTGGGTCAGGTATTCCTTAATCCGATTGAAGCACTTGCAGATAAAAGCCGTAAGGTTCTCGAAGAAGAACTACAACGGGAAACGTTAACGATTAGTGGTTGGCGCAAGGTTCCTCTGGACACCAGTGTGTGTGGAAACTCCGCATTAGAGACCTTGCCTCAGATTGAGCAGGTCCTGGTAACCGCACCACCAGGCTGGGGGAAGCAGGATCTCGAAAGAAGGTTGTTTATGGCTCGTCGTAGAGCTGCAGAGCGTATTAATGATGATAGTTATTATGTCTGTTCGCTTTCTAATCTCATGATTGTGTATAAAGGTCTGGTATTGCCTGAGTATTTAGGTCAGTTTTACAGTGATCTGTCTGATCCCGATATGGCTAGTGCAATTTGTCTGTTTCATCAGCGTTTTTCGACCAATACCGCCCCCGTCTGGAAATATGCTCAACCCTTTCGTTTTCTAGCACATAATGGTGAAATTAATACCATTTCTGCTAATCGGCGCTGGGCGACTGCACGTCAGAAAAAGCTTTATAGTCCCTTGCTGCCAGACCTGGGTAGTCTTAATCAACTGGTCAATCAGAGTGGTTCAGACTCTTCTTCTCTGGATAATATGCTGGAAGTTCTGTTAGCTGGTGGTATGGATGTTTTCAGAGCACTGCGTTTACTTATTCCCCCGGCATGGGCTAACCGAAATAATATGGAGCCAGAGTTGAAGGCATTTTATGAGTTTAACTCTATGCATTCTGAGCCCTGGGATGGTCCTGCTGGTATTGTTATGTCCAATGGTGAGCAGATTGCCTGTACTTTAGATAGAAACGGTTTACGGCCTGCTCGTTATGTGATCACTTCTGACAGAGTGCTCACTGTCGCTTCTGAAGTCGGTGTCTGGGATTACGACGAAGCGGACGTTGTTGAGAAAGACAGGGTTGGACCCGGTGAAATGTTAGCTGCAGATATATCAACCGGACAAATCTGGCGAACCAATAAAATTGATGACATGTTAAA
The DNA here is from genome assembly GCA_016743995.1 of Kangiellaceae bacterium. Lineage (GTDB taxonomy): Bacteria > Pseudomonadota > Gammaproteobacteria > Enterobacterales > Kangiellaceae > Aliikangiella. Next base: position 5,439 of record JADGFG010000039.1, read on the forward strand.
AAGTCGTCACCCTTATCTGGAGTGGTTAAGAGAAAATACAATCCGCCTGAGAAGTAAACATGACCTCGAAAAGAAAGGGGTAAAAGCTTACATTGATGAGAATTTAAAGAACTTGCCACAATTTGAGAAGTTTTTTGGGGTTTCAATGGAAGAAAGAGAGCAGATTATTCAGGTGATGGCTAATAAAGGACAGGAAGCGACTGGCTCAATGGGAGACGATACGCCTGTGGCGGTACTTTCTCAAAAGTCGAGAAACCTGTTTGATTATCTGAGACAACAGTTTGCTCAGGTTACTAATCCGCCGATTGATCCATTACGGGAAGCGTCAGTGATGTCTCTGGAAACCTGTTTTGGTAGAGAGCATAATGTTTTTCAAGAAACTTATGGTTTGGCTCATAGAGCGATTATTGGTAAACCCATTTTAAATTATGCAAAATTTGAGCAATTAAAGGCACTTGATGAAGCCAACTATCAACGCCAGTTATTGTCACTGCAGTATGATGAAACAGAAAGTTTGCAACAGGCAATCATTAATCTGACCGATAAGGCGGTTGAGCTTGTTGAAAGTGGTTGTGTCATTTTACATTTAAGTGATCGTGATATAGCGTCTGATAAGTTAGCAATCCACGCAGCGCTTGCAACCGGAGCTGTACATAACCGGTTGATTGATGAAGGTCTTCGCTGTGATACCAATATTATTGTTGAAACAGGAACAGCAAGAGATCCCCATCATTTCTCAGTATTAATTGGTGTGGGTGCAACTGCAATTTATCCTTACTTATCATTGCAGATTATTAATGACTTACATTTAAATGGTCACCTGGAATTTGATCTGATATCTGCACGTAAAAATTACTTTAAAGGATTAAATAAAGGCTTGCTTAAAATAATGTCAAAAATGGGGATCTCTACGGTAGAAAGTTATCGAGGGGCTCAACTTTTTGAAGCCGTTGGTCTGGATGAAGCTGTGATTGATTTATGTTTTCCCGGAATGGTCTCTCGAATCAGCGGTGCAACGTTTATTGATTTACATCGAGATGCTCAACTTAATGCTCGCACAGCCTGGCGGAGAAGTTCTACTACTGCGAGAAGTGGTCAGTTGAAATATGTACACGGTGGTGAATATCATTGTTATAACCCCGATGTTGTCCAGTTGCTACAAAAAGCAGTTGAAACAGGAGACTACAAAGATTACCAGATTTATGCTGATGTGGTAAATAATCGTTCTATTGCGACATTAAGAGATTTATTAAAACTTAAAACGGCTGAAAAACCGTTAGCAGATAGTAAAGTTGAATCAAGTAAAGAAATTATGAGTCGTTTCGATTCTGCCGGAATGTCAATTGGCGCGCTAAGTAGTGAAGCGCATGAAGCCTTAGCTGTTGCTATGAATACCATTGGTGGTCGTTCAAATAGCGGTGAAGGCGGGGAAGATCCTCAACGATTTAATACAATAAGGAACTCTAAAATTAAACAGGTTTCCTCAGGACGTTTTGGCGTCACAGCGAAATACCTGATGAACGCTGAAGTGTTGCAGATTAAAATTTCTCAGGGAGCAAAACCGGGTGAAGGTGGGCAATTACCTGGGCCAAAAGTGACGGTTGAAATTGCAAAATTAAGAAATTCTACTCCCGGTGTTACTCTAATTTCACCGCCTCCGCATCATGATATTTATTCAATTGAAGATATTGCCCAGCTAATTTTTGATTTAAAGCAGATTAATCCAAAAGCGTTAGTTTCGGTTAAGTTAGTTTCAGGTCCTGGAGTGGGAACCATTGCCGCCGGTGTAGCCAAGGCTTATGCCGATATGATTACCATTGCAGGTCACGACGGTGGAACTGGAGCCAGTCCGTTAACTTCGGTGAAATATGCAGGTTCTCCATGGGAGCTGGGTCTGAGTGAGGCGCATCAGGCATTAATTGAGAACGGATTAAGAGATAGAATTTGCCTGCAAGTTGATGGTGGTTTAAAGACCGGGCTAGATGTAATAAAAGGCGCAATTCTTGGTGCTGACAGTTTCGGTTTTGGAACGGGTCCTATGGTTGCACTTGGTTGCAAATTTCTCAGGATCTGCCATTTGAACAATTGTGCTACCGGTATAGCTACTCAGAATGAAATTCTCAGAAACGAACATTTTTCTGGTCTCCCTGAAAAAGTGATTAATTATTTTGAAGCAATCGCTAAGGAAACGCGCGAATGGCTGGTGAAGCTGGGAGTTGCATCCATTGATGAGCTTATCGGCCGAACTGATCTACTTGAAGTTATTGGTGGCAGCACTGAAAAACAGAGTCATTTAAATTTGCAGGTTATTCTGAATTCTTCGCGCAGGCCGGAAAATTCCGCGCCTCATTATCAGGGGATCCGTAATGAGCCTTTTGATAAAGGGGTATTAAATCAAAAAATTCTTGCGGATTATAAAGCGAATAAAAAAGGCGCAGATGTTGATTTTAATTACTCAATTAAAAATTATGATCGCTCTGTTGGTGCCAGTTTATCAGGTTATATAGCGCAGCTCGAAAATCAACCTGAGCAAGTTACACTTAATTTTTCTGGAATTGCCGGGCAGAGTTTTGGTGTATGGAATTATCCCGGGGTCAACCTCAGGTTACAGGGAGATGCGAACGATTATGTTGGGAAGGGAATGTCGGGCGGAGACATTAGTGTGTTCCCGCAAGATAACATTCAGTACGTTGCCAGCCGTGGCGCAATTATAGGAAATACCTGTCTTTACGGAGCTTGTGGTGGACGTTTATTTGCGGCAGGTCAGGCCGGAGAAAGGTTTGCCGTTAGAAACTCAGGCGCAGAATCTGTCATTGAAGGCGTTGGTGATCATGGTTGTGAATATATGACGGGGGGGACGGTTGTTGTGCTGGGACCTGTTGGAGAAAACTTTGCCGCAGGCATGACTGGTGGAATTGCCATGGTACTGGATTTAAGAGAAACCCTGGAGCAATGTACAAATCTGGAGCATGTTGAAATTATGTCGCTGGTCGAGCCTGAATGTGAGTCATATCAGGACCAGTTAATTGAGTTGATTGACGCACATATAGAGCATACTGACAGTCCGTGGGCGAAGAAAATCCGTCAGAATATTTCTCATTATCTGGATTATTTTATGTTGGTCGTCCCTAAGCCAACAGGTCCTGCCGCACCAGAGAGTATAGAGCCTGAAGCTTCGCCGTTGAGGATAGTTAAATGAGTTCAGATAAAGAAAACAAAGATCAGCAAGCGGTTAAAGCAGTGGCCAATGATCCATTATTTTTTCTCAAAGAAGAAAGAAGTGTCAATAAAAAACGTGAGGTAGAAGAGCGAAGTATCGATTTCCAGGAAATTTATATAGCCAAGGAAACGACTGAGTTGTCTACTCAGGCCTCCCGTTGTCTTGATTGTGGTAATCCTTATTGCGAATGGAAATGTCCATTACATAATTATATTCCCAACTGGCTAGAGTTGGTTAAAAATGAACAGTTTGATCAGGCCGCCAGTCTGATGCATGAAACCAATCCTCTACCAGAAATCTGTGGTCGAGTTTGTCCTCAGGATCGATTGTGTGAACAAGCCTGCACGTTAAATACAGGATTTGGTGCAGTGACCATTGGCGCTATTGAAAAGAATGTTTCTGATCGAGCTTTGGCCAAACGTTGGAGACCGGATCTTTCTGATATTGTTGCTACCGGCAAAAAAGTTGCTATTGTTGGTGCAGGCCCTGCCGGACTCGGTTGTGCTGAACTGCTGGCCAGAAATGGTGTTACTCCGGTCGTGTTTGATCGATACCCGGAAATTGGTGGCTTGTTAACATTTGGTATTCCCGGGTTTAAACTTGAAAAAGAGATTATCAGTCGTCGTAGAGAGTTTTTACAAGATATCGGTGTTGAGTTTCAACTCAGTACTGAAGTTGGTAAAGATATTCAAATTGAGCAACTGAAATCTGACTATGATGCATTATTTCTTGGCATGGGCTGTTACTCAAGCGTTACGGGGAATTTACCCGGTGCAGACTCGGCTGGCGTGATTAAAGCACTGGACTTTCTGGTTGCAAACATTAATCATCAGCAAAACTATGGTATGAAAAATTACCCTTATCAAAGTGTAAAAGGAAAGAAAGTGGTTGTTTTAGGGGGAGGGGATACGGCTATGGATTGTGTTCGTTCCTCTATCAGACAACAGGCAAAATCGGTCACTTGTGTTTATCGCCGAGATAAAGGTTCAATGCCAGGTTCACCACAGGAAATCAAAAATGCCAGTGAAGAGGGAGTCGAGTTTTTATTTAATCGACAGCCGCTGTCAATTATTTCAGAAAATGGGAAACTGTCATCTGTTGAAGTTGCGACTACGGAACTGAAGACAGAGACCAATGGTGGACGAAAAAGTTTTGTTGTTAATGAAACTGAACGCACTCATCTCGATGCTGATGTTGTTATTCTGGCATTTGGGTTTAAGGCGAGTCCTGAAGACTGGTTTGAAAAAATAGGTGTAACGACTAAAGATAATGGTCTGGTCGCCACTCAGGAGCACTCTGGACCAGAATTACCTTATAAACAGCAAACCAGAGCAGAAGGTGTTTTTGCCGGAGGTGATATGGTAAGAGGGGCTGATCTGGTTGTGACTGCTGTTGCTGAGGGGCGTCAGGCTGCAAAGGAAATTCTGGAATACCTGAAGGTTTAAATCTTCAGGTCAGGGTTAGTTTAAACCGCTCACACTAGTTCTTGGGTTCAGAAAAATGAGTTCCGGCCAGTGTGCGGCGTAGATAGAATAGTGAGTATAGTTTTCGTGCTAATTTTAACGGGGACTAAAAACAAGTCTTTTAAAAGTACAACCTTAAAACAGTTTCTGCTACACAGGCAAAGCGTTTACTGTTCTCCAGCTCTATACTGGTTTCATGGACCAGTTCAATACTCTTTTTCATGGCGGTCACATTAATCAGCTTTCGCCGGGCTCTCACTCTGGTACCAGCTTTTACCGGGTAGGGGAAGCGTACCTGGTTAAGACCATAATTGACGACCATTTTAGCGTCGGGGTAAGGGTTATTGGTATTATCAACGGCTTCTGTTAGCCTCGGGAGTAATGATAGCGTTAAGAAACCATGAGCAATCGTTGATTTAAATGGAGATTCTCTGGCTGCTCGTTCCGGGTCGGTGTGTATCCACTGATCATCGCCGGTCACTTCAGCAAACTGATTAATACAGGACTGTTCAACGCAGAACCATTCACCGACAAAATCCTCTTCTTCTAATTGTGCTTCAAGTTTTTTGTAGAGTTCAACAGCCGCAGGAATAAGCGTAATTGGGAGTTCATCAGTATTAGAATCTTCCATAAAAGGATTTATTCTGGAGATCCAGGGGTTATTTAGCGTGTTGCTGATTGTTTTGGTAAATAGTTCAGAGAGATTTTTAAATTGTGGATTGATTTTTGCGCGAAATTCCGCGTTATTTCTTTGTAACCGTTGGGTTTTATCTCTGATAAACTCAACTACATTCATGCCAAATCTCCTGGTACACCAAATAAGTTTGTTGTTTGTTTCATCGTATCTGGTTAATAATAATTGTTGATAAGTTTATGAGTTATATACGGTTGTTGCTCCATAATCGGGCTCTTTAACCGGACACTCTCCAGATATTATATCCTAAACGTCTAATAGAGTTTAGAAAATGATACACAAAATTTCCTGTGAATCAGTTGTCATTATATAATGATAGTGACAATTTAATGGGCTTTTACGAGTTTAAATGAAGTGATGATTTATATTATTGTTGTTGTTTTTTTACTTTTACTTATATCTGGACCACAGTGGTGGGTACGTTATGTACTGGCAAAACATAACAAAGAACTTGACGGAATGCCGGGGACGGGCGGAGAGCTTGCGCGACATTTGTTAAATCAGTTCGAATTACCACAGGTTCAGGTGGAGCAAGCAGAGGAAGGGAAGGATCATTATGACCCTCAGGATAATGTGGTCAGGCTCAGTCCCGGTTATTTTACTGGAAAATCTCTTACAGCAGTGGCTGTTGCGGCACATGAGGTTGGTCACGCTATTCAGTTTAACCGGAATGAACCGGTTAGTTTTTTGCGTAAGCGATTTATCGGAAAAGCCCATTTGATACAAAAAACGGGGATCTATTGTCTGATGGCAATTCCGTTTATTGCAGCGATTTTTCGGGTGCCACATGTGGCAGCTATCACCTTTCTTATTGGAATAGTCACTATGTTATCTTCGGTACTGGTATATGCCGCGATATTGCCAGAAGAGTGGGATGCCAGCTTTAATAAGGCATTGCCAATATTAAAAGCAGGTGAGTACGTGCCTGAAGAGTACCTGCCTGCTGTTCGCCAGATTTTAAAGGCTTGCGCTTTCACCTATGTGGCCGCGGCACTGGCCGACATTTTGAGATGGTGGCGATGGCTCGCATTGTTGAGAGCACTAAGGTAAATATTAACCGCCTTTCAGGAGATTTTTGTTGTGGAAAATTTTTATATCTCAAGCGAATTCAACCTGTTCTGTAATGTTTCAAGCATCAGGTTTGCGCAGGCTCCGGTCGATGTTCTTTGTTGAATACTTTGTTCAGGGGTTCGTTCAGTTAATTCATCAAATCGATCGGCAACCTGTTTGTAGGCGTCTCTGAAAGGGACTCCCTGTGCACTGAGTTCAATCGCGAGATCGGTGGCATACATCGGCGCATCAATTGCTGCGCAGAGCTTGTCCTTTTTAAACTGAGTTCCAGAAACAAGTCCGATAAACAACTGCAGTGTTTGCAGTGATTTATTGACCCCTCGAAGTAACGGGCCTTTGGTTAGCTGCAGGTCACGTTGATAACCTGACGGCAGTGATAGAATTGATTGAAGCTCAACAATAGCAGCCTGAACGGTGGCATAACCGCCCCTCATCAGCTCAACCAGGTCAGGATTTCTCTTGTTTGGCATTATCGAACTACCCGTTGTCATCTGATCGGGTAAATTGACAAAATCAAATTCCTGGGTTGAAAATAATGATAGATCCCAACAATATCTTCGAATATCCAGTAGACATTGTGATAGACAAAAGAGAACACCAAGCTCAAATTTGCCTCGGCTATTCTGTGCGTATATGGGATTCAGCTGTAATCGGGAAAAATCCAGTGTTTCTGCTGTTAGCTGACGATCCAGTGGCAGGTTAACGCCATAACCAGCGGCGGTGCCCAGCGGGTTACAATCAATCACTTTTAAATAAGAAGAAAGTGACATCAGGTTATCGACCATTGATTCAGCAAAGCTTGCAAACCACATACCGCAAGATGAGGGAACTGCTCGCTGCATATGGGTGTAGCCAGGCATAGGAATTGATTGAGTGGCTTCAGCCTGCTCTAAACAGGCCTGTGCTGCATTTTTTGTGTATTCAGCAGCCTGTTTTAATACATCTTTCAGGTAGAGCCTGGTTGCAACCAGTATCTGGTCATTTCTGGAGCGCCCGGTATGAACCTTTTTACCCGCTTCGCCCAGCTTTTCTACCAGATAAAACTCAATGGCTGAGTGGCAGTCTTCAAATTGGTCGGTTAATTTAAATGTGCCATTATCAAATTCGTTTTGTAGTTCGTCCAGATGGAGACATAACTGGTCTGCTTCAACCGAACTGATGATAGAGGTTTGTGCCAGACCTTTTACATGCGCTTTACTAGCTTGAATATCATATTGTATTAATTCATTATCTAAAACAATATCTTCCCCCGCCATATAATTCATAATGGTTTTATCAATGGTTGCTGCAGAGTTTTTCTGCCAGATAGGGGCTGTCATAATGTTTCTCCTGATAAGAGCAAGTTGTCGCTGACTGAATACTCAGAGTCAAAGTTAAGTGCAATATTAATATTTTGTAGTGCCTGACTGGCTGCGCCTTTTAAAAGATTATCCAGACAGCAGATAACGGCTGCTCTTTTTTTACTGGTTGTTAAATCAGTGCCTCCAATAATTGCCTGAGCGGTATTGACTACTCTGGAAATAGTTGGGATTTCATTTTGATATGAAACCAGTGCTGATTCTTTATAGTAATTCTTATATAAAGATGACAGCTCTTCTGTAGAGCTGGATTCTTTAAGCTCCATCTGGACAGTCATATTGATCCCTCTGAAAAATTCAGCCACATGTGGCGTAAAGGCTATGGGCATGTTCAACTGAAAAGTCACTTCTTTTTCATGAAGATGCTCTACCAGACCATAGGGGAGCAGGCTGTTCTTTAAATTTTCGCGGTTGTTGTTGGCACTGGGTTTAGTACCAGCCCCACTGTAGCCGGAAACGCCAAAGCAATGCACTCGGCCCTTTATCAGTTGACTAACAGGTGCTATTGCCAGTTGCATTGCCGTTGCGTAACAGCCCGGATTAGAAATTTTAATCAGGCTATCAGTTTGCCTTTTTATACTGGCCAGTTCGGATTTCAGGTTACCAATTTCCGGTATTGAGTAAAACCAGTCCTCGTGAAAGCGATAGTCAGCAGACAAGTCGACAATAACCTGAGTTTTTGATGAACTTTCTAATGCTTTTACAAAAGGGTCTGCAAGACCATTGGGTAAAGCCAGTACAACAATATTAGTGTTTTTCAGGGCTGCCTGCATTGGAGACAGTTCTTCTATAAACAAATCTTCAAAATGTTGATTGATTTTGCTGGGTTTCAGTTTTTTATTAAAGTCCTTTGTATCAAATAATTCCATAATCGATTGACCGTTCAGCTGTCTTGAGCTGACCCACTCAATTTTTATTGCGGGATGTCTGGCAACCATGGCCAGAAGTTCTTTCCCCACATACCCGCGAACGCCAATAATTCCCAGCGTATAGCTGGAGGTTTCTGATTGCTTATTGTTTGTCATATCGATTCATTCAGCGTTGCGGGTTTATTTACAGCGTAATCTATACAAGACTCAATTTCTTTAAAGTCAGTCAGTCCAATCCAGAATATTATCCAGCCATTCGTTTTTACATGACCACTGGCGTGTTTGAAATAAAACTGATTAATGTTATTTTCAGGCTTTGAACGCCAGAATAATCTCGGGTTTTTTGCAACCAGCTTTTCCCATACGGCTTTTCCAAGCCCTTCACCTTTGGCTTCTTCTGAAACGACAAATTTGTCCAGGTAAGGAATATTGTTGTTCATGGTAACTAATGCTGCCGCACGATAACAGTAGGTAATAAATCCCTGATGGAGAAGCGTTGTATCAAAATAGTCTTCATTGAGTTTTTTATTAAAACTTGATTCAAGGATAGATTTTATCTTTTTAGTTTTAATGGTTTCCATTGACTCATGTTGCATGACTGATTCACCTTTTCTGATTAGTGTTCCAGAGCCCTTGTGAGTAAAAAGTTCCTTGGCCAGGTGGGCTGGTTTGGTAATAGAAACCGATGCCGTTGCCGGTAGTTGACTTAATATTTCTGCAACTTGTTTTATTTTAAGCTTCATGCCTCCATTTAACCAGTCTTGCTGAATTAAGTGAGTATAATCTGTCACCAGGTTGAGTGAAGAAATAATTTCACCATTTTGATCGAGTAAGCCTCCAGTACCGGTTAAAAAAATAATTTTGTAAGGTTTAATTTTAATAGCCAGCTGGTTTGTAGCAATATCGGCATTGATATTGAGAGTTTGCCCGGTAATCGTTTCACCCAGAGAAGACAATATTGGTATTGCACCACCCTGAATAGCTGTTTGAATGGGCTCAAGATTAATATCACTGACTTCACCTACATAACCCAGCTCAGTGTTTTTTGCTTTGCTAGCCTGGAAAACGCCACTGGTGATTGAGGCCGTTTTAACACCTGTAGCTTGCAGCTTGTTAGCCAGAGTCAGGTTCTGCTGAATAAAGGTTTTTTTGGCTATATTAAGGACTTCACAGGTTGTTACTCTTTGTCCTTCAATAAATTCACTTTCTACATTTGCTTTAGCCAGGTTCTGATTAAGTTGCGGACCAGCACCATGCACAATAATTGGAAACAGGCCTATTTGTTGTAAAAATGCCAGCGAAGAGCACAGATTATCCAGGTCATTATCTAATATTGCGCCGCCAACTTTAATCACTGCAAAATGTGTCTGACCTGCATTGACAAATCGTTTGAGGTACTGGTCAATTTCTTTTGGGTTTGCAAGGTTAGAGAGTAATTGAATGATGGTATCTTTTATTTGTGGTGAGTGTGATGATTGATAATTCAATGTGGTCTCCTTAGCTGAGTTTTTTATGATTGAGTCACTCATGTCCTTTCTCCATTTCGGACGGGGATTGATGTTTACTGATGATCTGAATATATTGTTCTTCAACTTGTTTTAGTTGTTTAAGGCTTACCCATTCATTTGCCGTATGAGCCTGCTCAATGTTGCCTGGGCCATAGACTATTGCGGTTAATCCAGACTGAGAGAATAAACTGGCTTCCGTCCAGAAATTGACGGCACTCCCCAGAGGAAGCTCATATTGCTCTGCCAGTCGAGTTGCATTTGTAATAGCATCATTAAAGTTCTGATTGGCAGCAGGTAAAGTGGGTCCATGAAAACCCGCAGCAATATCCGGTGCAAGTGAACTGGCATTCTGAGTAACACCTGACAGTGATTTAAATTGAGAGAGTAATGCTTGTGAGTCTTGTCCTGGTAGTGGCCTGAATCCAAATGCCAGCTCGCAGTCAGCAGCAATCATATTAGCTTTAATTCCACCTTCAATTTTTCCGATGTTAAAAGGTAATCCATTAAGCGAATCAAAGTTAAAGTTTTGCTCACCTAACCATTGAATCACCGCTGTTGACCACTGACAGGCTTTATGAATCGCATTGTCTTTAATTGCTCTGGCGTCAGAGGCATGACCTGACTCACCTTTAAAAGTGGCTTTTGCAGATTGAATACCTCTATGAGCAAGAATTGCTCTGGCCTGTGTCGGTTCGGCTACAATAACCTGATTAAATCCATGTTCAGTTTGTAGAAAAGATTTTACCGCAAGGCTGGAACCATGCTCTTCGTCAGAAGAAAACAGAAGGGCGACATCTCCTTTTGTTTTTGTAATGGCCGTTAACATGCAGGCCGCAGCACCTTTGATGTCACAGGCGCCTAAGCCAGTTATCTTTTCTTCAGTAATAACAAGTTTTAACGGGTCGGATGTCCAGCTGTTAGCAATGGGCACTGTATCAATATGAAAATTAAAGAGTAAATCTGGGTTTCCACGGGTTGCGAGTAAGCTGATACAGCCATCTCCGGCATCATGAGTGGTCAACTGAAAACCGCTCAGATATTTTTTCAGGTAAAGAAAAATATCACTTTCTACGGAGATGTTTCTGGGCGGATTTTGAGTATCAAAACTGACCAGTGCTTCAAGGTGTTTTACCGTCGAGCAGGATTGATTAGCTTCATGATTCATTATTTTTTTCCTGAAAATTATCAGATTTCTGATTGGCTGCTATCACTGAAGATTTTCCAAAAAGCTTAATAAAGCCCAATGCTTCTTCTATTGTCCAGGAGGCAGACTGAGCATAAACAGATTGACTATCCTTCAATATATTGTCTGATTCGATAGCGACAGCATGTAACTGACCTGCGCAAAGTTGTAAAGTAACTTTTCCCGTGACTTGTTGTTGTGAAGACCTGAGGAAAGCTTCCAGATCATCTTTTAACGGTTCATAAAATAGTCCTTCGTAGACGAGTTCAGTCCACTTTTCTGCAACTGAAGATTTGAATCGATTTTGTGCTTTAGATAAAACCGCATGTTCCAGGGCTTTGTGAGCAACACTTAATCCGTGAATAGCGGGAGATTCAAAAACAATTCGGCCTTTTAAGCCGATAGTCGTGTCGCCGGTGTAAATGCCTCGGCCGACCGCGTAGCTGCCTATCAGTTCGTTGAGCTGTTGCATAATCTGTTCACCGGTTAATGATTCTCCCAGCTTACGGTCATTAAATGCGACTAAATCTCCTTTTTTAAAAGTCAGTGTAAATTCGGCAGGGGAGGTTGCTGCTTTTGTTGGAGGAGCCGTTAAAACATAACTATTTTTATCTGGCTGTTGCCATTCATCAATTTCAGAACCCGAAATGGTTGCGCCTAATAAGTTTTCATTAATAGAATAGCTGGAAACTTTATCTGAAACGCTAAAACCTTTTTCGATCAGATAGCCTTTTTCGTACTCCCTGACATGAGACGTTTTTTTCTGTATCTCTCTAATGGGAGATAAAATATTATATTTACCCAGGCAATGCACGGCCAGGTCAAACCTGACCTGGTCGTTGCCCATTCCGGTACAACCGTGAGCAAAGTTTTTTGTTCCCAGCTTGTCACACAGTTTCAGGCAGGCTTCAACAATCAGGTATCTGTCGGAGCATAATAATGGATATTCTCCCTGATACCAGTGCCCACTATGAATTAGTGGCGTAATAACTCTTTGCCATAACTGTTCTGCAATGCTCACTTCGTGATGGCTTATCGCGCCAAGCTCAAGTGCTCGCTGTCTGATTTCCTGTTTTTCATCATTTTTAATGCCGCCTGAATCAACAAAAATAGTGGTAACCTGATAACCCTGTTCTATCAGATAGGGAATACAAAAGCTGGTATCGAGGCCGCCAGAAAATGCTAGAACAACCTGGTTATCGTCTGGTTTGTTTTCCTGTTTTTGCTTACTGTGATTTTTTGCTGGTCTATTCATTTTATTTCCTGGAGTTCTTCATTATCGTTAAGCGTGAATTTGATGGCGTCAGATTAAAGTCTTATTGGCTTATTAGTCTGGTCATAATGGCTTTTTGTACATGCAGGCGATTTTCGGCTTCGTCAATTGCTATACAATAATCTGAATCCATCACCGCATCAGTGGCTTTGATATTTCGTCGTAATGGTAAACAATGTGAAAATAAGCCGTTGTTTGTTTTTGCCATTTTTTCCTCGTTAACAATAAAGTGCTTATATTGGTCTCGGATTTTTTTTTCTTCATCCCAGTTTCCAAAATAGGGCAGTGCTCCCCAGCTTTTGGCATAGACAATATCAGCATTTTCATAAGATTCATCAATATCATGGCTTACTTGAAAGCTGCCACCATATTGTTTAATGTTGTTTTTTGCATGAGCGATGAATCTTTCATCTAGCAGGTATTCGTTGGTTGGGCAGAGCAGGGTGATATCCATACCAAACTTGCTGGCTATCAGTAAAGATGAATTAGCGACTGCGGTGTTGAGTGCTTTAGGATGATAAGTCCAGGTAAGTACATATTTTTTGTTCTTGAGAGACTGAATGTCAGCAGCGCCTTTTGATGAAAACTGGCAGAACTTTTCCTGAATAGTCTGCATATGTGCAAGTTCCTGGCAGGGATGGGTAATTGTTTCCATGTTGACAACAGGAACAGTGGCATGTCTGGCAAAGCTATTAATGACTTTATCCTGCCTGTCATCTTGCCAGCATTCAAATTCAGGGAATGCTCTGATACAGATTAAATCACAATATCTGGATAATACTCTGGCCGCTTCAATGACGTGTTCTTCAGCAATGCTATCCATAGTCGAACCAAATTCAAATTCCAGAGGCCATGAACTTTTTCCTGGCTCTAATACAATAGCGTGTCCACCCAGTTGCCATGTGCCCAGCTCAAAAGATGTACGAGTTCTCAGGCTGGGATTAAAAAATAACAAGGCAACGGATTTGCCCTTGAGAGTTTTCTCATTTAAGCCTTGCTTAAATTGTGTAGCAAGGTTGAGTAACGCTTGTAATTCTGTCTGGTTCCAGTCTGCGGTACTGATAAAGTGTTTCATTGCTATTGCCTGTTATTTTTTAAAGCTGATAATTGAAAATAGTCGAAAAATGGACATAAAAAAACCCGGCTAAGTAGCCGGGTTTTTCTAGAAGTGTTTATTAACGTTTAAACACTGCCTCACCCAGCATGAACTGTACGGCGGCGACGGCGAATATTTGTTTTATTGAAAGAAGGAATAAAAGTCGTTAATAACGGACAATTTCCAGCGACAGAAAGAAGCGCTGAAAACAAATAAATTTTCTGGTTGTAAGATTTTGCTGAATTCATTTTTTAAATCGAATTAACCGTTTGATAAGCTATTTGTATCATAAAATTTATCTGCCAGACAATAGTCTTGTTATTACTTTTTTGGAATAAGGCGCTGTGAAGCCGTTTCCGGCAGATAGGAAGCACTTGTTTTATCTGACAGCCTTCATCCAGGAAATAACCCGGGTTCTGGTGAGCTGGCCACTATAACCTTTACGTTTATGCTGGTTGTCGTAAAAATAGCTACGTGGCATTTCCCCATACCAGCGAGGATCAATACTGTGTTTGAGTTGTTGGCTGTTTTTACTGGAAAATGCCCAGCTAGGGACTGACGTCAGAGAGCTTCGGTTAAGAATTTTGTCGAGTTCAGCCTTTTCTTCAATGCCATTTGTCGAAATAATGGCTAAATTGAGTTTGGGGTTTTCTTTCTTGATTTCTCCAACTAATTGAAGTTCTGCAAGACAGGGCGGACAGTCCGTTGACCAGATTATCATTAAAAATGGTTGATTTTTGTATTGTTGTTCTATTTGCTGAAGGCTGTTTTTATTAAATACTGTTGATTCACTGTTAACATTGGTGTTGAGCAGGCAGCCAGAGATAAGCAGAAGTAATTTTAAAAGTAGTGCATTTCCACGCTTTAAGGTTCTTGCTAACTGACTCAACTTGAGTTCTATCATTTTTTCTCACTTCAGTTTTTTATTTAATTGACAAGTTTCAGGCAGTTAATACCTGTTATTGTATTTAACTATTGTTTAGATGAGGGGGATCAGTTTTAGCCCTTCGGCACGAGTATGCCAGCTTAACCAGGTTCGATTCTGACTTGCAACCAAAGTCGGGTGGTCTGACTCCTTCTTCGAGGTTGCCACGCTTTTAGAGGAAATCCAAGTGTTGCCAGGAAATGAGTTGTTTTTCTCATTAAATTTTTGATATTTATAGTGAATGTGAGATTTTTTACCATCAAACTCTTTCCAGGCTAATACCAGATGTTTATTCGCGTAAAGAATATAGGGATGACTGGCTGAGGCCTGTTGAGATAAAGGTATTTGAGCTGATATTGTTTTTTCTCTGGCATTGTATGCGCCGTAGTAAAGCCCTTTTTTATCGGTACTGGCGGTAAACCAGACCATATGAAAGTTGTTATCAGGTCCGAGGGTTAAGGAAGGGCCGTGATGAGGGCAGGCATTAATTTTCCAGTTATCGACAGTTGCCCGTTGTATCTGGCTACTGTTTTTGTCGTCGATGAAAGCAATTGCATGATCTCGAATATTATCACCCAGCTTCTTATCATTGAATATATGGCGCCATAAAACGGCCATTTTACCGTCATTTGTTTCGGTCATGGCTATCCGGCAGCAGACACAGCTTCGATCGGCAATTTTTTTGTCCGGCGCAAAACTCAGTCCACTATCTTTTGAAGTGGTGTAATAAATTGCAGCCCCTTTGTAATTGTTACCTGATTTTTTTGCATAAATTTTGTCTCGTTTATCTAACCAGCTGATAAAAATCTGGCCATCGCGGTTGACTTTTAAGCTATCAAATCGATGGCCCGTTAATAGCTTATCATTGTTAATCGTTTTAACCGGAGAAAAGTGCTTTCCATTATCAACAGAGCGGCTAAAACGAATATCTCCGGTGTATTTTCCTTCGGTTTTTTTTGACCAGGAAATATAAATTTCAGCATTATGACCTACCGCAATTTTCGGACGGTTTTCGCCATCTGCATAGATTTTTTCAGCAACAGAATTAACGGTAACCGGTGGGCTATAGCTTTTTCCAAAATCATCACTATAAGTGAGATAAATAAACTGATTTTGCTCAAATACGGCCCATAATCGGTCATTTTTATCAAATATCACGCTTGGGGTTTTACCGCAATGAATACTGATTTTCGGAGTTGTCGCCTGGTTGCAGTCGTGAATATCCGTCGAGGAAGTCGCAAATACCGCCTGACCTGAAATGAACCCGATAGCGAGCAGGCGAGGGCTCAACCAGTATATTATTTTGCGTATTAAAGTCATATTCTCTAAGCCGTATTTATACTCAAACTCCTTGATGATGCAGGAGTTTGAGCCAGTATTGATTAAAAATCCAGAGATGCTTCCAGATATAGAGTTCTTTGTGGCCACGGGTGATGAACAAAAACAGACTCGTCTGTCAGGTTATCGATCCCAAGACTTAGTGTTGTATTGTCATTAAGTTGATAATTTGTTTTCAGGTTAAACAATAAATAACCGTCATGCGCGCCGTAAACATTGCTTGCGGTATCTTTATTGTTGAGATCTCCGTAGCTATTACTGGCATACCGAACGCCACCACCAACATTCCATAATTCAGTTAAATGAAAAGTGGTTAAAAGGTTTGCCCGCCAGCGAGGTATTCTGGGAAATACTTTTCCTTCCAGTTCAGTATTCGCAGAATTTTTAACAACTTTAGAATCAATATAGGTGGTATTAAATCGAAAGTCGACAAGATCATTGAATAAACCGATCTGATTGAATATCAACTCAACGCCATCAGTTTTAACGCTATCAATTGGTATAAAGGTACGTATTGAGCGGTTATCTACGATTGAGCTTTGCGCAAAAATAACGTCGTCGATTGTTTCTGTAAAATAATTCAATTGAACGTAACCATCATCAATTATTTTTTCAAGCATTAAATTTTGATGGCGTCCATCTTCGGGCTCCAGGTTAGCGTTAGCCAATGCCGTTCCCTGGGTACTTCTTTCGTTCTGAAACAGCTCTTCGACAATGGGAAAGCGAAATGCGCTGGCGGCAGAATAACGTAGTTGCCATTGGGGGGCAACTTGCCAGCCGGTAGAAAACTTGGGAGAAAATCGGCTTTCTTTTCGGTCTGGGTGCAGCTGTTCATTATAAAAGCCGTTTGTACTTTGCCACTCTTCCTGGCGCGCGCCCAGCGTCATATCCCAGCTTTCCGTCATTTCCCATTCCAGCTGTACGAATAACGCTTTGAGTGACGTTTCACCACCACTTTTACCCGTTAATTGTGTTTTTTCACTGGCGAGATAGTTGGTCGAGTCATAGTTATTGATGGCCAGCTCATAGCTTTCAAAACGTAAACCGGTTGTCAGGTTTAATGAATCATTGTTGAACAAGCTTTCATTTTGCAATTTAATCGCTGCGGTTTGCCAACCGGTATTGTCATATTCTCGTATTTCTCCATTGAGGCTGTATGCGGGAGATTTGGAGTTGGTTAGTGAATTGGCTGATTCGTCTTTAAGTACCTCAAATTGGCTGATATCTGCCTCTAGCCACCAGTTAGCGGTTAGCTCTCCCTGCAGCCTGAGCCCTAGTAACAGACTTTCTCTTTTAAGCTCACTTTCCGTAAATCGACTTTCTCTAATTCGAAATGTTTCGTTGTTCTGAACGACTGGACCACTCCAGACAGGTGTACCGGATTGGTCTCGCAGATAATTGTTTGTTTGTCTGTTTTCGGATTTCCTGTCTTCATAAGCCAGGTTAACTAATGCCTGCCATTTTTCAAACTCATAACCCAGCTTGACTTTATAGTTATCTGTTGTAATGTCTGCAATACCATTATCTGCATAATAGAGCGCTCGCTCCCCATACTCATTAACCCCCTCAATTGCACCGGTTACTGCCTGTTCGTCACCGTCAGGTGCGGAAGGCTTATCAAATCGATAAGATTGCGGATGCCCTTCGTTTTCCAGGTGATTATAAGACGTGTAGATCGTGAAATTATCAAATTTGTCTGCGTAAGAGACAAAGCCTTTATAACCATATAATGTATCGTCAAAACCAAGCGCTTCATATTCATGAGAAAAAATAGAGCCTTCCAGGCGGAATTTTCGCTCCGTGGGGATAGCTGTTTCAATATTAACAACGCCTCCCATTGAGTTGCCGCTGTATTCGGCAGAGTAAGGACCATAGACTACTTCAACCTGTGCAATTTCATCAGCAGATACCAGTGACCATCTGGGGGCTCCTGACCAGCGGGTTTGAAGGAAGTAATGTAAGGGTACGCCATCAGCAAAAACCATAGAACGAGTGGTTTGAAACATGTTTGAGCCACGAATCCCCAGGGTGCCATTTGAATCGCCGATGAATCGCTTTCTGACAATCAGGCCAGGTTCGTAATTAATCAGATCTTCACTGGTTGTGGCATTGATACTGAGCATATCTTCCGGCGAAAGCGTACTAACCGGGTTGGGACGACGCATTTGATGAGACGGTTTGAGCTCGCCCCAGACAACGACCTTTTGCTCTGTTGAAGTATTTGTCGTTTTTAGTTTATCTGTTTTTACACTTTTGTCAGGTTGCGTGTTTTTCTCTGTACCTTTGGTTGAAGGTGTGGCCTCATTGTTATTGGCCGATAGACCTTGCATAGACAGTAACAGGCAGATAGATGTTAGTAAGATGGTGTGATTTTTTTTGAAGTTTTGCTTGGGTAATTTCATTTAACTTGTTGTTTTATTTAAATTATTTAGTTTTCCAATTATCTATGAACGGTACAGGTAAGAAAATGTGGCATAATGTCGCAGGCGGTTGCTGAATGCTTATTCATTGTGATATCTAATCGAAAAGAATACACCCGTTATGATGTATAGCATCTTACCAGGGTCGACTATTTTACCTGGGTGTACTCTGTTTTAAGCTGGCGCTAGAACTCTCTCATAACGAGTCTTGTTATTAGTTAGTTTGATTTTTTAAGAAATTTTGTGAGTAGAACAACACGTGTTCCGTTAACGCGTCCTTCAATATGTTCCGGGTTAGCCGTTAGTGAAATGTTTCTGACCGCTGTTCCCCGTTTAGCGGTAAAATTTGCGCCTTTCACTTCAAGGTCTTTTATCAAAGTGACAGTATCTCCAGCGGCTAATCTTGCACCATTGCTATCAAGAGTGGGTTCATCAGAGTCATCGGTTGCTACAGCTTCTGCCCAGTTTTGCAATTCCTCATCAAGATAAAGCATGTCCAGTAAGTCTTGCGCCCAGCTTTCTGACGATAGACGCTTTAACATCCGCCATGCTGTCACTTGTACTGCTGGTACGGTACTCCACATACTGTCATTGAGACAGCGCCAGTGATTCATATCAAGTGATTCAGTGGTATTTAATTGAGCGGAACAGGTTTTACAGACCAGAATACATTTATCACTGGAGCTTTCTGCTGGTGGTACTTCATAGACCGATAATTCATCGGTAGATTGACAGAGTTCGCATTGAGATTCGGAGCGCTGTGTTAACACTTGCAGAATAGACATATCAGGTACCTTTTGAAAAAACTGGGGCTATTATGCATAATCTGATTGTGTTGGAAAGGAGTATTTTGATTACCTGCTGACTTTGTCTGGTTATGACCATTGATGTGATTAGTAATGTCAGCAGGTTAGTTTTTGGAATTAGCTGGCAAGTCGGTCAGTTTTTGCCGCACAAATAAAGTCGTTCTGATGCAGTCCTTTAATACTGTGAGACCACCAGGTAATCGTTACTTTGCCCCATTCGGTGAGCAGGGCCGGGTGGTGTCCTTCGTTTTCGGCCATATCCCCAACCAGATTGGTAAACGCGATTGCGGTTTTAAAATTTTTGAATTTGAAAACTTTTTCCAGCTGCATGATATTATTTCTGACTTCAACAGACCAGTCAGGAATTTGTTTTATCAGGCCTGCTAGTTCGTTTTCATCAATTTGGGGAGCATCGGCTTTACAGGCTTCGCAGTTTTGTTGAGTGAGTTGAGATTCAGACATTAAATTATCCTGTTTTGATATTAAATTTGGAATTAGGCTAATAGAGCTAAGGTTAAAGCATTAACAGTGAATACTGGCTAATCAACTAGCAGACCACCGATTCTTCGGTTTGATAATCTGAGGTTTTCATACCGGCATTTTTTGCTTTTTCCAGAATAACCATCAGATCGATTTCAATCAATCTTTGTAAATCAGATAACTCATTAATGATAAAGTAATTTTTTTGTAGCTCATCAATTCTGTAGTGGGTTCTGAAAGCATCAAATGGGGTTAGCGGTTGTCTTTTTGGTCGCTCACTTTCTAAACTGTATTGGGTTTCATCAATAGAGGAAAGTATTCCACCGCCGTATATTCTTAAACCTTTATTTGTTTGTAACAGACCAAACTCAATGGTAAACCAGTAGAGTCTGGCAAGCATTGCCCGATCAGCAGGGTTGGCATGCAACCCCAGTTGCCCGTAATGTTGCGAAAAATTGGCATAAGCCTGGTTAGTGAGTAGTGGGCAGTGACCGAATATCTCATGAAAAATATCAGGCTCCTGGATGTAGTTGAGATCTTCTGGTCGCCTGATAAAGGTAGCCGCTGGAAATTTTCTATTTGAGAGTAATTCAAAAAATTGCTTGAAGCCAATAACTGCAGGAACCTGCTCAACCCCCCAGCCAGTCAACTTACCCAATTTCTGGTTGATATCTGGTAGCTGCGGAATACAGTTATTTTTAAGATCTAGCAGCTTTAAGCCATCTATAAACTCATCACAGGCTCGATTTTCTATCGCAGATAACTGTCGATTATAAAGTATTTCCCAGGTTTTGTTCTCTTCGGCAGTGTAATCAATAAAGCCGTTGCTATCAGCTGGCTTTGCGGTATAGCCAGTTGTTTGAACCGTCTGATTAGTCATTTGACCTGCTAATTTTTGAGCGGCTAGATCGGTGTTGGTCACGGCGCACCTGTTATTGTTGTTTGAATGGATTGGAAAAGGATAACCAAATTCAAAGGGTATATACAGATCCAGAAAAAACACAAATTTTGCAGTACAGATGATCGAACTGTATACTGTACAGGTTAATTTTGTATTATCTGTACTGGTTTTTGTTCTATTGCAGGCTTGTTAATTGAAAAACATAAAGTTATATCAACAAATTGCCGATGATTTGCTAGCCCTGATTAATCAGGGCATTTATGCGCCGGGTGATAAATTGCCATCGATCCGAACGCTTTCTGCACAGCGGAAAGTGAGTATTGCAACCATACAGCGCGCGTTAGAAGAGCTTGAAATTAGAGGTGTTATTTATCCAAAAGCCAAGTCAGGCTTTTATGTGAGCACACCGGTTAATGTTTCTGAGAAGCTGGAACCTGCAATCATCCCGATGGTACCTAAAGCCGTTTCTATTCACCAACAGGCCAGCGAGATATTTCGACGCTGCGAAGGGCCTGGCATTGTTAATCTGGGAACATCTTATTCTGCAGCGGCTTATTGTCCGGCCAGAGTGATTCAGAAAATCGCTTCAAAAATTGTGAAACAGCAGATTAACGATATTCTTCAGATAAAGTTCTCTGCGGGTAAACGGGCATTAACAGAAATATTAAGTAAAAGACTTAATGAAACTGGTTGCCGTATTTCACCTGAAGAGTTGATTATTACTAATGGGTGCCTGGAAGCCTTGTCGCTTTGCTTAAGAGCCGTTGCCAGTCCAGGTGACACCATTGCTATTGAGTCTCCAGGGTTTGTGGGTGCGCTGCAGTTAATTGAATTACTGGGTTATCAGGCAGTAGAAATTCCCTGTCATTCTGTTGATGGGCTAAGTCTGGAAGCATTAGAGCTGGCGTTAGAGCAGTGGCGCATTAGTGCTGTGGTTATTGTTCCGGGGTTTAGTAATCCACTGGGCACCAATATGCCAGAGGAAAATCGGGAGCAGCTGGTTAAAATGTTGGCAGACCGTGATATCCCATTGATAGAAGATGATTTGTTGGGGGAGTTATCGTTTGATGGTTCACGGACCAAACCCTGTAAAGCATTTGATAAAAAGGGCATGGTCTTGTATTGTTCTTCAGCTTCAAAAACGATAGCTTCGGGTTTGCGGGTTGGCTGGATAGCGCCGGGTATTTATCACAAAGAAATTTCGCACTTTAAAACTTTTACCAATATTGGTGCACCGCAGTTTTCTCAGTTAATTATTACTGAGTTTATTAATACGGGTAAGTATGATCGACATCTCAGACAATTAACCTCACAATTGGCAAAGCAGGTGTATAAAGTCAGAAACCTGATTAAGCAGTTTTTTCCGGAGGGCACTCAGATTTCAGGCCCTAAGGGGGGAAGTACATTGTGGGTCGCGCTGCCAAAAAGCATTGATGGTTATCAATTGTATGAAAAAGCGATTACTGCAGGAATTGGCATTATTCCGGGGCAGTTGAGTACAACCTCAAATAAATTTAATCATTGTGTTCGCATCAATTGTGCTTGTGACCCAGAGATTGATATAGCATCAATTATTAAAAAGCTGGCGAGTCTGGCTAAAGCGCTTGAAAGGGGATTATAGATGGCTAGATTAAGTTCGACAAAAAACCAGTTTGGTGGTGTTGTTGTGTCAGCTGAAGATTTACCTGTGTCAGCAGATAATTTTAATCGGATACTGGAACACTCTATTGAAAGCTGGATTGCGCAGCAGGTTAAAGTTGTGTGGATAAAAGTGCCAATCAATCGTTCTGAATTATTACCATTTTTATATGGTGCTGGTTTTGAGAATCATCATTGTAGAAAAGAATTTTTTATGTTGACCAGACGAATCCAGGCTGATGCACTTGTCCCTGATTTTGCCAATCATACTATTGGTGTTGGTGGCCTGGTTATTAATGAAAATAATGAGTTGTTAACCATCAGAGAAAAAGATCATGTTGAAAAGTTTCCTCGTAACTGGAAGTTTCCTGGTGGTATGCTGGATAGTTACGAAAAACTCGAACAAGGCGTTATTCGGGAGATAAGAGAAGAAACTGGTGTTAAAGCAGAATTTGAAAAATTTATTGGTTTTTTGCACCATAATAATGGCCAGTTTATGACTTCAAATATTTATGCTGTGTGCAAACTAAAAGCGTTATCTCATGAAATTACCATACAGGAAAGCGAAATTGCTGATGCACGTTGGTGTGCGGTAGAGGAGTACCTGAATGATGATAAGATTAGCGATTATAACAGGCAAATATTAAAAAATGCGGTTTCTGGCTCGGGTCTTAAATCAGGCCGATTATCTGAACAGTTCTACCTTCAGGATTATGAAGTATTTTTTTAAGAGAGTTGTTTTATGAAACGGACTAAAATATTCTGTTTTGGTGATAGTATAACCTACGGAGAAAAAGACAAAGAGCAAGGTGGGTGGACTGATCGATTAAAGCGTCATTATCTTTCTGAACATTCAAGTCAGCTGGCTAATGAAGTGATTGTCTATAACCTTGGCGTTGCCAGTGAAACGACCGATGGACTGGTTCATCGTTTTCAACCGGAACTTGGGGCGAGGTTAATCAAGGGTCAACAATCTATCGTTATTCTTGCTTATGGAGCTAATGACATTGTTATCAGAAAAAACAAAAATACGGTACCAGAATCTTTTTTTGAAAGAAACCTGACACAGGCCATTCGTTTTGCAAAGGAGAAATCGATTCATACAATGCTGTGTGAAATTTTGCCGATAGCGGATTCAGTAGATGGTCTGTTCGATTTTAACAAAAATGTAAGATATTCTTCAGATGTTATTCGCTATAACGAACTATTGAAAGAGCTGTCAGAAAAGCATTGTTGCCAGCTAATTTCAATGAAGGCCTTTTACAAAAATAAAGAGATGTTGCTCTCTGATGATGGGGCT
>JADGFG010000273.1 GCA_016743995.1 Kangiellaceae bacterium
GGATAGCTCTCCCTCAAATACCTGAACCATAACAGAACAACCGGCCAACATAATTGTCGCGGACCGGTCAGGTTAATTGTCGTCTAATACCAAGAATTTGCTTCGTTTACATCTTTATAGGTGATTTCACTAAAACTAACGCCTAATACACTGTATTCCAGCTCTGCTGTCTGATAAACAACATTACGTAGTTCATCATGATAAGTACACGTTTGTCTATAAGTTAATTCTTGATATTTTTGGCTATTCATTTAACTCTCCCTAGTTGGTATTGATATCAGTAATAAGATTATTTTTTGAATGGTTCAATTTAATTAGACATTTAAAGCTATCAGTTTTACTAACTCGTTAATGAGAACCGAATCACATTAGACATTTTTGAGGCCTTGTTATCAGGAAATGAAGTCTGGTTATTGGGTTGTATCATAGCTCGGTAGATTGGGTTCATTTTTCGAACCCAACAGCAGTAGAGGAAACGGCCACAAACGGCCAATAAAGCCATCGCTCTATCTCATTTAAATTTAAGAAGGAATTCATTTTTATGGCAAAAACAAGTGTTTAAGCTGATTTTGACACCCATATTCTTACTTTTTCTTTTGTTATTCAATCTGTTGGGTTGGTCCGACCGGAAAATCACGTTGGGTTGGTCCGACCGGAAAATCACCTTCACAATATGACACCAATACTTGCTTTCTAACTAGAAACATGACATAAAACGAGTATTGAGAAAGAGCCAGAGATACAGTTTGAACACAAAAATACTGGAGATATTTGAATGGGAAATTTTATTATATTAATCGGAGGTCCAGGTTTATTTAAAGGATGCGATAAAGCACATGATCAAAGCTGGACAAATTACATAGTACCATTGCAACTTGCAGCAACAAAAAATCTATATAATAAACAACCTGGTGAGACGGTGCACTGGCTACTCTATGAGCCTCCGTATAAAAATCGCTGGTTAGATGACTCTGTAATATCAAAGAAAGAAAAAAATGAAGTAGATGGTTATCATCTACATAGCATTAGAAAAGCCGCAGCAGACAAAATTTTGGCAAAAGGCGCATCTAGTTATATTGCAAGAATTCAGGCTATTGCAGGTACACTCGGTATAAAATACAAAGGGATTAATACTCCTGCTGAATTCTGGACCTACCTTCACTCCTTGGGTAATAGATCAATCACCAGAGTCTGGTATAGTGGACATGCAAGTGAAAAAGGATTGATGTTAGCGCTAACTCATAACAATAGATGTCAAGCTGCCGCTTTCGATAGAGATATGATCAATGTTTCTGCAATATCAAAAAATAGAAATTTACAAAATAAGTTTAATAAAACGACTTCTCTCATTTCAAAGTTTTATGGATGTTACACTGAGGGGTTTGCTAAGAATTGGAATACCACTTTTGGTGTCAGTAGTGCTGGCGCAATGCAAAAAATCGATTTTGGGGTTGTTGATCGCGCCTCTAATATAGTAAATGTGATGGAGCGTATTGAAAAAACACCAACTTCTCAGGGAAATCCAGACTGGACGGTGTACAAGTGAAATACAAAATAATTTCGATGAAAGCTAGAACTATCAGCTTTTGGATATTACTGATGTGTATATCCTCTTGTTGCACTATATCTAGTACAGAACAACACGAACAAGAATTTATTTTACAACAATCCTTTGAACAGATATATCTGGCAAAATACGGCTTGAATTATCCGCATACAAAACACTCGTTAGATAGATGCATCAAACATAATGATCAGCAGTGTTTGGTCGTTTACCAGCAAGTCATTGAGGGAAGAAATAAAATTGAGTCCATGTCCGACAATAATACTCTAGAAACAACGCTGAATATAATTGAAAGAACATGCACTTCGAACAATGAACATATTGCAAATTTTGTTTGCTATGGTGGAATTATGTCTTTGTTCTTTTATGACTCAGCAGAAGAGGATGAAAAGATCCTTTCACGAATTAGAGAATTCCCTGAAAGAATTAGAAAGCTCATCTTTAATAGTGAATTTTATTGGTTTTATAATCGGCCAGATAAAAGCATATGGATTAACTACATTTCCGCACTGGAAATTGATTGGGAAGATAAGAGGCAGAAGCAATTCATTTTGGAACTATTTGAAAAAAGTATCACAGATATCGATGGAGAACCCTGGGTATTACGGCAGTAAACTCTAGCTAACAAGGGATAAAGGGGGTGTAACTCTCGCTCTGATCAAAATTTTCCTAATCGCACCACGTTTTTGGTGGTTCAATCGGTTGACTAATGAAAGACCAGACTGTCTAACCATGATTTGTGGGCAAAGTTTTTAATTAGCCAAAATTCAAGCTGAGATAACCTGTTCAAGCTTACGAAGAAGTCTTTCACATGTACCTTCACCTGATTTATCAAGGTTAAGCTCTCGCCACCTAACAGCAGGCAAGTCTTCCACTCCATCAATGTCAAGTAATTTCCAATCAGGTTTTCGACCATAAAATGAGCGTAAAAATTCTTTATGATTATCAGGCATATTACCAGCCACATCTGCTATTAATTTTTCTCTAGCCTCAAGAAGTGTACCCAAAGTTACACCTTCAGTAGTCATGCCTACAAAGTTTTGCTTATAATCTTGAGAAATATCTCTTAATACTGGATCAAGCAGTGAATGAGGCGAATGGTCATGGCTAATAAGATAGACGATAATAGCCGTACGCAACTCATTTGTAATACCTTCATTTTCCAGCAGTTGGTGGACATCAAACAAGTCACGCGGATGTTGTCGATCAAGACCTGCCATTATTTTACCGCCATAAATATCGGCGAAAGACAGGACATTAATTTCGGCAAAACCAAACTCATCTTCAGTCTTCTGCGCAACAGACATAGTTACAGGCTCATACACGCAACCTCGAAGCACTGGCGTAACCTCAATCTTGATCTGAACACGATCTTTTGTGCGCACCACCAACTTAGTAATTTCACTTTGCGAACGTGGTGCAAACTCCGTGATATTAATACTATTATCTACTTCGCCTATACGCACACCAATGCGTTTTAATGCCGCATCAATTTCGGATAGCGATTGTCCACGCTCTGCTATCGGCAAATAGGTAAGATCAATATCAACCGACAAACGTGGTAAGTTACGAATAAAAAGATTAATCGCTGTGCCACCTTTTAAGGCAAAACAAGCTTCCTCAGCCACATAAGGCAATGTTCGCATAAGCAAGCTAACCTGCTTATGATAAATATCACTGAACGCCATTAAATTCCTCCGGTACTGTTATCTGGTATTTAGTATCAAGCTTCCCGCCTTTAACTAACATGCGCTTTCCTTTACCAAGATCAATATTCTCGCGTTTGATATGCGCAAACCATTTATGCTGGTGACGTTCGGCGAAGAATAAGAATAAGCGTTTAACTTTGACACTATTGCAATTTTCCAAAAGTGATTGTATACGGCGAGGACTGAGATTTACCAAGCCTTCCATAATAACATCAGCCATATGAAAAGTTTCTTTTTGTGGTAACTCATCAAGCAATTCAAGATAAGCACGCTCAGGCGTGGACATTACAAACGGCCACTTCCATTGCCCCCAGCGGTTTATTCGCAATGCTCCATCCAAAACCTGACTCTCGGATAGATGATTATCAAGTGAAAGTGCCTTAGAAAGTATTTCAACTTCGGGTAAATAACGCAGTCGATTATGAGAAATAAATGTCCGCTCAATGTCGAGTTTAAACACCCATGCAGGCAACTTTTTATCACAATAAAGATGTATGGAATTTTGAGACTGTGGCAGATAGTGAGCATATCCCTGTAACTCTAATGCACTGCGACCACCAACGGAAACAGGAAATTCAAGCAGAGTTTGTAAAGATATTACGACCTGCTCCCAGCTTACTACCCCGCGTATCCGGCAAAACACACCACGCGCAGGTTGCTCTAACCAACCCGCAGAAACATATTGGCTACGCTGAGAACGATAGTAACCACGCCGCTCTAACCATGACGCATCGACTAGTAAACCTTCGGGCAAGGCTCGTTCTAATTGGTTTAACTTACTTCCTTTTTGTACACTCATAGCGAACAAAATAGCGCATTTCCAAACCATTGGCAAGTTTAATAATTAGCAATTATGCACAGCTTAGATGTACATATATGCATATACTTAAACTTATACTTACAATTTTCCAGTCAAAATACATCCGAGGATAGCCCTTGATCGTTATCCAATGAGGCAAGGGAAAGCAAGGACAGTCACAACTTTCTGTTTTTGACTATTAATCTTCTGGAGACGCGGACCTGAGAGCCTGCCTCGTAAAACGCTTGGAGTACACAGTGGGCAATGCAGTACTATCAAGGTGTAAGTTCTAAATCAACAATGGATTGACGAACCCTTATTATGGTTAAAATAATCTTATTAATCGTGAGTAACTATTGTTAATCCAACTGATTACTAATAAGT
>JADGFG010000040.1 GCA_016743995.1 Kangiellaceae bacterium
AGGTACCACAGAGAGACAATTATTTTGCTGCTCTAAATTCTGCTGTTTTTAGTGATGGTTCTTTCGTATACATACCGAAAGGCGTTCGCTGCCCAATGGAGTTATCAACCTACTTTAGAATCAACGAAGCTAAAACAGGTCAGTTTGAGCGCACCCTTATTATTGCTGATGATGCAAGCTACGTGAGTTATCTGGAGGGTTGTACTGCGCCCATGAGAGATGAAAATCAACTTCATGCTGCCGTGGTAGAACTTGTCGCACTTGACGGTGCTGAAATTAAATATTCAACAGTGCAAAATTGGTACCCTGGTGACGAAAATGGAATTGGTGGTATTTATAATTTTGTGACAAAAAGAGGAGTTTGTCATCAACGTTCAAAAATATCCTGGACTCAAGTTGAAACAGGCTCTGCGATCACCTGGAAATACCCTTCTGTGATTTTACGAGGAGATGATAGTGTAGGAGAATTCTATTCTGTTGCATTAACCCGAAATTATCAGCAGGCAGATACGGGTACTAAAATGATACACCTTGGCAAAAATACCCGTTCGACAATTATTTCAAAAGGAATATCTGCAGGCAAAAGTCAAAACGCTTATAGAGGTCTTGTTAGAATGAGCCCAAAAGCAGAAGGCGCCAGGAATTATACTCAATGTGACTCGTTGCTTATTGGTGACCGTTGTGGTGCTCATACCTTCCCTTATATTGAAAGTAAACACCCCGGCGCTATTATCGAACATGAGGCAACGACTTCCAAAGTGAGTGACGATCAATTGTTCCTCTGTCAACAGCGAGGAATAGACACAGAAAAAGCAGTATCAATGATAGTTAACGGTTTTTGTAAAGAAGTATTTAAAGAGCTCCCCATGGAATTTGCAGTTGAAGCAGGAAAGCTATTGGAAGTTAGTCTGGAAGGTTCGGTAGGATAATTAATACTCTAACGTTGAAATAAGCTATTCGTTTATCTGAACCACCAATTATATTTGAGAAATTTTACATGCTAAAAATAGACAATTTACACGCTAAAGTAGAAGATAAAAGCATTCTGAATGGGCTTAGTCTGGATATCAAACCCGGAGAAGTTCACGCAATTATGGGACCTAATGGTTCAGGAAAAAGTACGCTTGGTTATACTCTTTCTGGTCGTGAAGGTTACACCCCAACAGATGGAAGCGTTCTTTTTAATGGAAATAACTTACTTGATTTTGACGCAGATGAACGCGCTAAACAGGGCTTATTTTTAGCATTTCAGTACCCTGTTGAAATTCCCGGTGTTAGCAATATGGAGTTTTTAAAAGCTAGCGTTGATTCAATTCGAGCATACCAGAATAAAAAAGCTCTTGATGCCATTCAATTTATGAAACTTGCCAGAGAAAAATGCAAGGCCATTGATCTTAACCAGAACTTTCTAAAAAGAGGTGTTAATGAAGGTTTCTCTGGTGGAGAGAAAAAAAGAAACGAAATTATGCAAATGATGCTGCTGGAACCGAAACTTTGTATTCTGGATGAAACTGACTCAGGTCTGGATATCGATGCATTACAAGTTGTTGCTGATGGGGTCAACGCATGCAGAAATGAAAACCGTTCATTTATCGTCGTGACCCACTACCAACGTCTATTGGACTACATTGTTCCTGATTATGTCCATGTATTATCAAATGGTAAAATAATTAAATCAGGTGGTAAAGAGCTCGCGCTTGAATTAGAAGAGAAAGGTTATAGCTGGATAGATAAATTATAGATTTTTATACTGTCGTGATATTACAAATATTTAATATTACATGACCTGGTATTACAAGACCTGATATGTGTAATCGCTAAACAGCCAATAAGTGTGTTAACTGGATAAGAGTATTAATGAGTTATATTTTCGATTTTAAAAACCATAAAGCTATCGATCCGACAGCCCTGATGTCAAATGATAAAATGGCATGGCTTAATGTCATTCAAGAAAAAGCGTGGACTAACTTTACAAATATGGAACTTCCAGCCAGGAAAATTGAACACTGGAAGTATAATCAAATGGCGTTTTTAACCAGTAATACTTTTCGATTAGCGACTCCCTTATCTGCAAAAGTGATTGCTGAGGTAAGCGGTGAAATATCCAGCATTCAATTACCAGGAGCAATTCATTTAACTTTTGTTGATGGTTACCTTATTACCGATTTAAACCAACAGCCAACTCTGGATGGACTTTCAATTACACGTTATGTCGATACAACACCAGAGCAGCAAGCGCTAGTTGAACGAATCAGTATGCCGTCAACAGAATCTAGAAATATGCTTATGAATTTAAATTCAGCATTAGCTAATAATGGTATCCTGATTGAAGTTTCCAAAAAAACAAAAATTGAAACACCTATCTATATCAGGCATTTTACATCCAGACAAACAACTTCAACACTAGCTAGTCAAAATATTGTTATCCACCTGAATGAATTTTCAGACGCAACATTAATAGAACAGTTTGAATCCACAGTTCAACAGGAAAATCAGCTTGCTCTACAACAAACCCATGTGATGTTGTCAGATAATTCGAAACTTGATCATTACAGACTTAACCTGGAGCACGAATCAAGTAAACAGATTAGTCAGGTTAAAACAATATTATCGAAGAACTCAAGCTTAAATAGCTTTTATCTTGGTTCTGGTAGCCAGTTGAACCGAACAGATATTGATACTATTCATTCCGGTGAAAATTCTGAATGCAGCATTACGGGTATTTACTTGCCTGCGAAGAAGCAAACTATTGATTACCATACTAATACTGAACATCAGGTTCCTCATTGCAATTCAAACGAAATTTTTCGAGGAATTATTGCTGATGAAGCCAGTGCCACCTTTAACGGAAAAATTCATATTTTTCAGGACGCACAAAAATCGGATGCTCGCCTGAATAATAAAAACCTGCTTCTAACCAATAAAGCGGAAATTAATACTAAGCCAGAACTTGAAATTTATGCTGATGATGTAAAATGTGCACACGGCGCTACGGTAGCACAGCTCGATAACAAAGCAATTTACTATCTGCAAACACGCGGCATCAACCGCCAACAGGCGACCAAAATGCTTAGTGTTGGCTTTATTAATGAGCTAATCGAAAAAATAAATATAAAACCTATACAAGAGTTTTTATTCACTCAGTTAGAAGACTACATGTCACATATCTGATTACAACTAACATGTCGTTATCTATATGACCTAATTAAATGAAACTAATGAATACAAATAACCAGAACACAGACCATGTCGTTAGAAAGTTTGATGTCGCGTCTGTGAGAAAAGATTTCCCGATATTAAATGAAGAAGTTTATGGCAAAACTCTCGTTTATCTTGATAACGGTGCTACTTCTCAAAAACCTGACGATGTCATAAAAGCGATTGATAATTACTATCAACACATTAATTCTAATGTCCATCGAGGTGCACATGCGTTAAGTGATCGTGCCACTGAGCTTTTCGAAAATGCCCGATTAAAAGTAAAGAACTTTATCAATGCCAATGATCGAAAGGAAATTATCTGGACGCGAGGTACAACAGAGGCAATTAACCTTGTTGCTCAAACCTGGGGGCGACAAAATATAAAAGCTGGTGACGAAATCATTATTTCAACTCTGGAGCACCACTCAAACATTGTGCCGTGGCAACTTTTATGTGAAGAAAAAGGCGCCATATTAAAACCTGTCAACGTAAAAGATAATGGCGAGTTTGATTTTGAAGATTATGTCAAACTACTCAATGATAACACCAGATTAGTCGCTGTTGGACACATATCCAATGCCATTGGCGTTATCAATCCAGTTGAAAAAATAATAAAACTAGCGCGTGAACACAATGCTGTGACACTGATTGACGGTGCGCAAGCAGTCCCACACCTTAATATTGACGTACAAAAACTGAATTGTGACTTTTATGCTTTTTCTGGCCACAAGATGTTTGCTCCTACAGGCATAGGAGTTTTATATGGAAAAAAAGAAATTCTTCAATCCATGCCGCCGTGGCATGGCGGTGGAGAAATGATCGAAAAAGTCAGCTTTGATGGCACAACTTTTAATCAATTACCCTACAAATTTGAAGCAGGAACGCCTAATATAGAAGGCTCTATCGCACTAGGTGTAGCAATTGACTATCTTAACCAGTTTAATCGTGATGAGCTCGCTGCCTATGAAATGGAACTCATCGATTATGCAACAGAAAAAGCAAAATCAATACCTGGAATGAGAATAATTGGGGATAACTGTTTAAAAACCAGCGTACTCAGTTTTGTTATTGATGGTTGCCATTCGCAAGACATTGGCATGATGTTGGATCAACAGGGAATTGCAGTAAGAACAGGTCATCATTGTGCTATGCCATTAATGAATGCGCTTGGTTTAGAAGGTACTATTCGAGCATCTTTCTGCTTTTATAATACTGTAGAAGAAATTGATTTGCTTTTTAATGGGCTGATTAAAGCCAGAAATTTACTCATATAACGACTACTGAGTTTTATACTATGACCGTAAAAACTTTTGACCCTACCAATCAGCTACCTGTTAAATTTACAGCTGCCGCAATCAAGCACCTAACGAAACAGGTGTCACAAAAATCAGCGCGAGGCGTTGAATTTAACGTCAAAGAAAGTGGTTGTTCCGGTTTTAAATACTTGCTGGAACTCGCATTTGAAATCGGAGACGACTCAAATACTTACCATCTTTCTGAAGATCTCAAATTATTTATTTCAAGAAAAATCATTCCTCTGGTCAATGGCACTGAAGTAGATTATCTTCAGGAAGGCGTAAACTTTAAGTTAGATTTTAAAAATCCCAACGCAACCGCTTCGTGTGGCTGTGGTGAAAGTTTTAGTGTGGAGCCACAATAATATGACAAATAAACTGGTTGTTGCGCAGGTTGACTGCCCTGCTCGTCTTGTTCCGGCAGGCACAAGAATTATTATTCCTAAAGATACTTTCGTTACTGTCACTCAGGCACTCGGCGGTAATTATACCGTTGCGGTTAACGGTAATATGGCAAGAGTTGATGGTACTGATGCCGCAGCGTTAGGTTTACAAGCTGAAAAACTGGTGTTCACAGAACCTGCTGGCTCGGAAATTAATGAGGACCAGGTCTGGCAAGCACTTAAAAGTATTTACGATCCGGAAATACCGGTTAACCTGGTTGATCTTGGACTTATTTATGACGTGAGCATTGGTCAACAAAATAAAACTATTGATGTTGAAATGACATTAACCGCACCTGGGTGTGGAATGGGCCCGGTAATGATCAGTGATATTAAATACCGAGTATCCAAAGTTCCTAATGTAGAATCAGTTAACGTAGAACTGGTTTTTGATCCACCATGGACTAGAGAAATGATGAGTGATGAAGCTAAGCTGGAAACAGGTATGTTTTATTAATCCAGGTATGTTTTGTTAAAAACAGTATTACGGGCCGAATATATACCCAAACTCCCTGGGTATAGTAACCCTTTTAAATAGCCAGAGAATAAAATGTCAAAAGCAGAAGACGTCGTTGACGCACTTAATTTTTTTGATAGTTGGGAAGACCGCTATAAATATATGATAGATCTGGGTCGCTCACTTCCCCCCATGGCAGACACCCTGCATACAGAAGATCGATTAGTTAAAGGTTGTCAAAGTCAGGTATGGATTGAGCCAGAATTTAAACAGGGAAAATTTAATTTCATTGTTGATAGCGATGCTTTGTTAGTTCGCGGTCTCCTTGCGATTGTTATGGCCGCGTACGACGGTAAAACGCCTGAAGAAATTCTCTCTTTTGAAATATCTAACTATTTTGAACAGCTTAACCTGTTAAAACACCTTAGCCCGACAAGAGGCAACGGTTTACTGGCAATGGTTGAGAAAATAAAACAAATGGCTCAGGCACAGCCTTAACAAACGGCTTACGACATACGCCGTTACTTAATAAGCCCAGCCATTGTAACTAGCTGGGCTTCGCTTTCCTAATCATAAAGAACAACTTGCTAAGCAGGTTGAACTTCTGCAACCTTTTTCTTTGAACCAAGCGGTTTTATCAATAGTAACATTACTGGTAACAGAGTTAAGTTGGCCAATAACGCAACAAACATCGCCAGACTGGTAAAAACACCAAAATAGATCGAAGGCATAAAGTTTGATAAAACCAGTACTGAAAATCCTGCAATGATGGTAATGGAAGTAAAATACATTGCTCTGGCAATCGTATCATGACAAGCATACATTGCCTGGGTGTAACTTCCCAAGCGTGCGTATTCTAACTTAAAGCGGTGAATATAGTGGATGGTATTATCAACTGCAATACCAATACTGATAGCTGCAATAGTAATAGTCATCATATCCAGAGGTATACCAGACCAGCCCATAATACCTAAAACAAAACAGGCACCAACCAGGTTAGGAAACATACCTATAAATGCCAGCTTAATTGAAGAAAATAATACGATGAACATCAGTAGAATAACCCCAAACACAACACCCAATGTTAATATCTGTGATTTAAACAGGCTTTCCAGCATATTGTTGTAGAGAATCAACATGCCTGTAAAATGAAAACTGTCTCTTGGAAAGTTCAACTCATTCGCAAGATAATCACCTATTTCGGTGAGTAATTGATTTCTGTTTAACTCTGGCGCAGTTTCCTTGACTCGAATTAAAAATCTGACTTCATCACTCTCTCTATCATAAAATGGTGATAACACCTGCTCACGTAGCTCTTCTGGAATTTTTTTCTGTAATAACGATAATTCAAAATCGCTTAATCTCTGATTTCCGTTAATCTGCTCTACAATTTCCAATCCAGCCGCAAGAGAAAGCGTTTTCCCCGTTACACTGATCCCATCCAGGAACTTTTGAATTTTATGTAGCTTATCAATACCATGCGAAGTCAACCATAATCGGAGCGACTCTTCTTTTTCTGGCGTCGACGCGCCATTTAGGCTTTCTGCCTCAATTTCTTCTTCCCACTCCTCTTCCTCACTTTCCTCATCAACAAAAGCAAAATCTGCTAATATAGCCGAACGTTCAATAATAATTTCAAGCGGCGTTGTACCACCAAGCTCAGTGTCGATAACTTTCATTCCCTGATGAATTTCTGTGTCGGACTTAAAATAATCAATAAACCGATTATCTACCGATAAATAGCTAATCCCCCACGCACTTGCCACGCTCATAACAATGGCAAGGCCAGCAACTTGCCAACGCCATTTGTCTGCTGCTTTTGCCAGATGATTAGTGAAGGTAAAAAAACCACTTTCGTTACGTCGGTCAAATCCTGCTTTTTGTCTTAGTTTCATGAATAGAGGAAACATGGTAAAAGCAATGACAAATGCCAGAGTAACGCCCAAAATCATCATTTTCCCAAAATCGATAACCGGCTTTATATCGCTCACCATCAACGATCCAAAGGCAACAATCGTGGTTAACGAGGTATAAGCACAAGGCGTAAACATCGAAGACAAGGTTTCCAGTAATCGTTCGTTATAATCCAGATCCTGAAAATCCCGCTCAACCTGGCGGTAACGAACAATAAGGTGAATAACCAGAGACATGGTGATAATTAATAATAGCGCAACAAAGTTCGATGATATGACGGTAACAGGCCAGTCTAACAGCCCCAAAAGACCAATACTGGTGATTGCTGTTATGATACAACAACCCAGGGTAATGATAATCCAGCGTACTCGACGAAATATAAATGCCTGAATTGCAACCAGCAATAAAAATACACCGACACCAAACACGACCAGATCATTTTTAACAAACTCGACCATATCATGGGCAATCATTGGAATACCGCCCAGGTAAATTGTAGCGACTCCGCTATAACTCGCTTTTATCTCCCTGATTTGTCTAATCACCCGCTCGTTTCTTTTGGCAACTTCATCAGCGAGGATCCGTAACTCTTCTCGTAAATGAATGACTGCTTGTGTTTCATAAGTACTTAACGAACCTTGATGACGTTTTTTCCAGAGTAACTTTCGAAGCTCATCGTTAAGCTTAAAGTAATTTTTGTTACCTTTGAGGTTTGCTTGTATTACCGTCGTTTCAGCATCACTACTCACCAACAGATTTTTATATAGTGGGATATTCAAAATGTCCTTTTGCGCTTTAGACAGATCAACGCCTTCATCTTCTATAAAATATAAATCATTTTCAACATTTGCCAGACTGACTGTTTTGGCATCAAAAATGGGGGCATCAATTATTGAAATTACACTTTCTATATCAGGTAACACGGCAAGTTGCTCTTTGAGCAACTTTAACTGTTTAATTGAATCATCAGTAAATAGTGGTTTCTCTGGCTGAAACGTAATAAACAGATAGTCATCAGTTCCGTATTTTTTCTTCACTTTACGGTAATATTCCAGGGATTCATCATTCTCCAGAACCAGCGAATCACCAGAAGCATCCATCCTGAAATCAACAGAAAATGAGGCTATAGACACAATAACAGCGATTATAACAATTGCGGCAAGCCACGAGTGTTTAAATATATAATTAGTGTATAAACGTTTAAGCCAGACAGGCATATAATTCCCTTAAATAATAATTTCTATAAAAAAGCATAGTTTTCAACAATCCGCTATTTTATACTCGTGATAGTTTAATGACTAATTATTTATCACAAATATCGAAATTGAAGTATTTCAAAATGATTCTGGAGAGAGCAATGAAATTTCCGCAACACATATTAGTCATCGTCAGTGGTAAACGTAAAGAACCTATAGCTTTGGCCAGAGCGTTACAGCTCGCCCAGTTCTACGATATAAAACTATCACTATTTAGTTGTGTTTACGATCCTGGCACCGATTTGTCACCATTACTTTCTAATCCTCACAAAAAAGCAATTAAAAACAAAAAGTTACAGAATAGGTTGGAATACCTGGATTCTATCAAGGAGTCCCTGGCTTCTAGTGGTATTCCAATAACGACTCATGTGTTGTGGCATCGCAAAGTACAAAACGCAGTGATGGAAATTTGTGATGAATTATCACCAGATCTGGTCATTAAGCGTATCAGTGATAATGCTAATAGTATTAACCCTTTTACAATGCCGATGGATTGGCAACTGTTAAGACAATGCCCCTCTCCCTTATTGATTGTTAAAGATAAGGAATGGCGTATGCCCGCTCCCGTACTGGCTGCTGTAAACGTTGGTGCAGAACATACCGGTGAAAAAGAGTTTAACCAACAAATAATTGCTTATGCAAAGTTATTAAGTCGCCTGACTGACGCACCCGCTGAAGTCGTTACCACACATATTACGCCAATGGTGGATGAGGCTATGAATATACCGGGTTTTGATCCTGTTGACTTAAAGCAAAAAGTGACTCAGTTTAATCAGGAAAGACTGGCCGAAATGGTAAAAGAAAGTAACATCAGTCCGGATAAAAGACATGTAATCGAGGGACTGGCTGAAGACAGGATACCCGAACTTGCAAACAAAATTAACGCTCAACTGGTTGTTATGGGCGTTTCCGCACAAAAAGGGTTGAAAAACGCGTTTATGGGAAATACCGCTGAGCGAGTTCTTACCCACTTACAATGTGAAGTGCTGGCATTAAAACCCTGAGCAAGAAAACCACACACTATGATTGCTGAAATTACTGATTTAAAGAGTTAATCACAAGCCCCATAGCGAGCAAGGTACGAGATTTAAATTCACGTCGATATAAAACAGCTACTACCCAGGTGGTAGCTGCTATAAATAAAACAGGATGAACAAACCATGCCAGCGTCGCCATGGAAAAATTAAAAGCACGCAACCCGTAATTAAACGAATCATTTGCTGACGTAAGTAACTTGTTTGAGCCAGTTATAAAGTCTTTACAAAACCTGTCTCCAGCCAACGGAGCAGAACCGAATAGAACCAGGGCAAAATTATACTGACGAACGCTCCAGCTAAACTTAAAAAATGCGTATATAAATATCAATATCATCAACAGCACCTTAACTTCCCATGCTATCTGGCTGTGCTCTACCACAAAAGGAAGTTCCCTGACTAACTGCGTGACTTCGTCTGACGCGCCTAACACAGCCATCAATCCAGCCAGGATAAGAATACTGGTCGACGCAAAAAACGTCACCGTACGCTGTAATATCCCGAGTGTCGTTGTATCAGCAATTCGATTACCTCGACTCAACATTCGCTCAACCCAACTGGCTCGCAGAGATGTCAGGCTGTTAGCGATGTTGTTATGTCGCTTTTTACGGTATTTGGCAAAAAGCGTGTAACCGCCCCAACTGAACAAAAACCATCCTAATGCCAACCAGTCAACTAATTCAAATATCGCCATACCACAAATACCACATTCAAAGCTGGTTCGGATATAAACCAGGGTAATGGTTAAAATTATAGCTGTATTTTAATCCAGGCTAACCTAATTTTTAGTTATCAGGTTTTTGGTAGAGTAACGCCTGTTTGTCCCTGATATTTACCGCCTCTGTCAGCATAGGAAGTTTCACAAATCTCATCGGATTCATAAAATAGCATCTGGGCTACCCCTTCATTGGCGTAAATTTTGGCTGGCAAAGGCGTGGTATTAGAAAACTCCAGAGTAACATGCCCTTCCCATTCAGGTTCCAGCGGTGTTACATTGACAATAATTCCACATCTTGCGTAAGTTGACTTACCCAGACAAACCGTTAATACACTACGGGGGATTCTAAAATACTCGACCGTTCTCGCCAGCGCAAAGGAGTTTGGTGGGATAATACACACATCAGATTCAATATTAACGAAACTTTTCTCATCAAAGTTTTTTGGGTCCACTACCGCTGAGTGAACATTGGTGAATATTTTAAACTCATTTGAGCATCTTACATCGTACCCATAACTTGAGGTGCCATAGGAGATAATTCGTTTATTATCGACATGTCTGACCTGGCCTGGCTCGAAGGGTTCAATCATACCTTCGGCAGACATTCTCCTAATCCATTTATCTGATTTTATACTCATTTACATCATTCTCTTTTTACGGTTTGCAAAAAACAATAGTGTTGTTGTAAGTCTCACTTTTAAACAAAAATTATCCAATATACTGACTATTTCGTTGTTAATTATCCAGGTGACCAGGTTTTAATCGAAATACTGTCAGTTCCTTTGGAATAATCTTTGTTCAATGCAGACAAGTTCGCACCAAGGTTTCGAGCTATTTCACGATAATGCTCACTAATACTACTTTCGGGGTCGGCCACAAGAGTCGGCTTTCCCTCATCTAATTGCTGCCTGATTGACATCGCAAGTGGTAATTGCCCTAGCAGACGCACATCATAGTCATCTGACAAAAATTGTCCACCTCCTTCGCCAAATATTGCTTCTTTGTGTCCACACTGACTGCAAACATGGATAGCCATATTCTCAATAACGCCCATTACCGGAACTTTAACCTTTTCAAACATAGAGATTGCTTTCTTAGCATCAGCCAATGCCAGATCCTGTGGGGTAGTCACTATAACCACCGCTGTAACCGGAAGCTTTTGCGACAAAGTCAATTGAATATCACCGGTTCCGGGGGGTAAATCAACAATCAGATAATCAAGTTCCCCCCATACAGTGTCTCTTACAATTTGTTGAAATGCAGAAGACGCCATCGGTCCCCGCCAGACCATGGCCTGTTTTTCATCAACCAGATAACCAATAGACATGCTTTCAATGTTGTATGCCTCAACAGGTAAAATAGACTTTTTATCTTCAGAAACAGGTCGGCTTTTTGTAGTACCCAGCATTATCGGTATACTGGGACCATAAATATCCGCATCTAACAAACCGACCTTTGCTCCCTCAGCCCTGAGAGCCAAAGCCAGGTTAACGCTGGTTGTCGACTTACCTACCCCGCCTTTTCCAGAAGCAACCGCGATAATATTCTTAACTTTTGTCAACGGAGGGATACCTGCTTTGGTTTCATAAGCAGAGATTTTGTACTCAACAACGCACTCAACTTGTGTTAACTCAGGCCAGTTATTTTTGATAAAAGTAACAATTTCCGTATGAACCGAATTCAACAGGCTTGCCGCTGGAAATGGCAATATTACCCGCATGCTCAAGTGGTTACCTTTAATTTCAAAAAACTGAATTGAACTGCCCAAAACAAAACCATCTGGTAAATCAGAAAATTGGTGGGTCGCTATTTTTTTTAAGATAACTTTATCTTCTAACATCAGTATTCATATAAGTTAAACAAGGTTGCGCCGATTATAACGTATAAAAAAGTGAAATTACTCGCTTTTTTAACAGGGTCATTAAGGGTTTTTGATGAAAGAAAATGTAAAAAACGATATAGTTGCGCCATTATACCCAAATATATCGAGTAGAACGTTAGTGGCCTCAGAACAAGCTCATTCAAAACGACGCATTTTAGTAACCAGCGCTTTACCTTACGCCAATGGCTCAATACATATTGGGCATATGCTTGAGCACATCCAGACAGATATCTGGACTCGTTTTCAAAAAATGCGAGGACATCAATGCATCAGCGTATGTGCAGATGATACTCATGGCACGCCAATTATGCTCAGAGCCCAGAAAGAAGGAATTTCACCAGAAGCTTTTATCGCTGCTACTCGTGAAGAGCACCTGGCTGACTTTACAGATTTTCTGGTTGAGTACGACAACTATCATTCAACACACAGTGACGAAAACAAAGCGCTTTGTGAGCTTATCTATAACCGCCTGAATCAAGCAGGCCATATAGAAAGAAAAACCATTACTCAGCTTTTTGACCCTGAAAAACAGATGTTCTTACCAGATAGATTTGTTAAAGGCGAATGTCCTAAGTGTGGTTCTGATGAACAATATGGTGACAACTGTGACAGTTGTGGTGCGACTTACAGTCCGGCGGAATTAAAGAACCCAAAATCTGCGGTATCTGGTGCGACGCCCGTTGAAAAGGAGTCAGAACACTTCTTTTTCAAACTGACTAACTTTGAGGATATGCTCAAACAATGGACCAGAAATGGCCATATTCAGCAACAAATTGCGAATAAACTGGATGAATGGTTTCAGGCAGGCCTTCAACACTGGGATATTTCTCGAGATGCGCCCTACTTTGGCTTTGAAATTCCAGACGCCCCTGACAAATATTTTTATGTCTGGGTAGATGCCCCAATTGGATATATGGCAAGCTTCAAAAACCTGTGTGAGAAAAGAAGTGATCTCAATTTTGAAGATTTCTGGAAAAAAGACAGTGATGCAGAGCTTCATCATTTTATTGGTAAAGATATTGTTTATTTCCACACGTTATTCTGGCCTGCAATGCTTGAAGGTAGTGGCTTTAGAACACCAACCAAAGTACATGCACATGGCTTTCTGACCGTTAATGCAACAAAAATGTCCAAATCAAAAGGCACCTTTGTTAAAGCCAGAACTTATCTGAACCATTTAAACCCAGAGTATTTGCGTTACTATTTTATGGCCAAATTAACCAGTAAACTGGATGATTTCGATTTAAACCTTGACGATTTTGTTGCCAGAATAAATGCCGACATGGTGGGTAAGTACATCAATATTGCTAGCCGGTGTGCCAATTTTATAACAAAACGATTTGATGGTAAGTTAGCAAAAGATATAGCAAACCATCCGTTAATAGTCGAATTTCAACAGGCCAGTGATACTATTGCGGCCTACTATGAAGAAAAAGATTTTGGCAAAGCCATTCGTGACATTATGGCTTTAGCTGACAAAGCCAATCAGTACATTGCAATTGAAGAGCCCTGGGTTAAAATAAAGCAAGAAGCACTAATGCCAGAGGTTCATAAGGTCAGCTCAGTTGCCATTAATCTGTTCAGAATCTTAAGCATTTACTTAAAGCCGGCTATTCCAGAAATCGCCAAAAAAGTAGAGGCTTTTCTTAACGTTGGCCCACTTTGCTGGGAAGATATCAATCAGGTACTTGATAATCACACCATCAACAAATTTAAACCTATGGTGCAACGAGTCGATCCCAAGCAACTTGAAGCCATGCAAAATGAATCAATTGAGGCAAATAGTGAGCCAGAGCAACCTGCACTGGCTGAACCACTAAAACCGGAAGTTGAGTTCTCAGATTTCGACAAAATTGATTTACGGCTTGCCAGAATAGTAAAAGCAGAACATGTTGAAGGCGCAGATAAACTACTTAAGTTACAACTTGAGCTGGACGGTATGAGCAAGCAGGTCTTTGCCGGAATTAAATCTGCATACAAACCCGAAGAACTTGTCGGTAAACTCACCGTTATGGTCGCTAACCTCAAACCAAGAAAAATGCGATTTGGCTCGTCTGAAGGTATGGTTTTAGCCGCCGGACCTGGTGGTGAAGATCTCTGGCTATTATCACCAGACGAAGGGTCGCAACCGGGAATGAGAGTAAAATAATGATGAACGATTTTAACTTATATCCGCAAGCCTGGGCCTGTTATGTCGGGTTAGGTATTTTGCTGCTTTATCTGCTAGATTTAAAGCTTAGAAAAACTAATTTTTATCTCAGAGCCGGTGTCCTTAGCCTGTTAGCGACAGGCGCTTTTACACCACAAGTGGTTAATAATGCCGATTCTTACGCTCCAATGGTATTTACATCACTATTTAATGCCGAAGTAGAAGGTGCAAGTGCTGTCTATCAGGGATTAATCACGCTGTTGATCGTATGGGGAATCGGACTAGCACTCATCCTGGCAAGCAAGCACTTAATTGCTCTAAAATTGAAAAAATAACTGCTTTCTGTTTGCCTGAGGTAACATTTTAGAAGGTGCAATTTAATTGCCTGTTTGAAGGTCTTTATACTATTTAGAAATTATGGCTGATATTGTTTTATTACTGATAAGCACGGTCCTGGTGAATAATTTTGTTCTTGCAAAATTTCTGGGGCTTTGCCCATTTATGGGGGTGTCAGGCAAGGTAGAGACTGCAACCGGCATGGCGGCAGCGACCACATTTGTTTTAACGCTGGCTTCAGTCGCAAGCTACCTTATTAATACCTACATACTTACGCCTTTAGGCATCGAATACCTCCAGATACTTTCATTCATTCTGGCTATTGCTGTTGTCGTTCAATTTACCGAGATGGTCATTCGTAAATCAAGCCCCATACTCCATCGACTACTTGGCATTTTTCTACCTCTTATTACAACTAACTGCGCCGTGCTCGGTGTTGCATTACTTAACGTAAGCCAGGCACATAATTTCATTGAGTCAATCATCTATGGTTTTGGTGCTGCAGCAGGATTCTCTCTGGTACTCATTTTGTTCGCTGGTATCAGAGAGCGAATTGCTGCCTCCGATGTACCGGCTCCTTTTAAAGGATCAGCTATTGGGCTAATAACAGCAGGTTTGATGTCACTCGCTTTTATGGGATTTACCGGGCTGGTACGCGTTTAATGCTGGACTTTGCCATCGCAACTCTCACCCTTGTTACGTTTGCTTTCGCATGCGGCGCATT
The DNA here is from genome assembly GCA_016743995.1 of Kangiellaceae bacterium. Taxonomy (GTDB): domain Bacteria; phylum Pseudomonadota; class Gammaproteobacteria; order Enterobacterales; family Kangiellaceae; genus Aliikangiella. The sequence continues at coordinate 15,410 of JADGFG010000040.1, forward strand.
ATTAGGTTATTCATCTATAAAATACAGAGTAGAAGGCAACCCGGTTATAGACCAGATTAATGAATTACTCCCACAAACACAGTGTGGACAATGTGGTTATCCGGGATGTAAACCCTATGCAGAAGCAATTGCCAATGGAGAAAAGATAAACCGATGCCCACCCGGTGGAGAAGCTGGTATTAAGGCTATCGCAACCTTATTAAATGTTGATGTCATCTCGCTGGATGAAAACTGCGGAGAAGAAAACCAATTAGCTAGTGTTGTTGTTATTCGGGAGGACGAATGTATAGGGTGTACAAAATGTATACAAGCTTGTCCCGTAGATGCTATCGCTGGTGCTGCAAAACTGATGCATACAGTCATTGAAAGTGAATGCACCGGTTGTGACTTATGCATCCCTCCCTGCCCGGTTGACTGCATTGACATAAAGCAGGTCGAACTACAGGTTGATAACTGGAGCTGGCCCCTGCCAATGGGAAAGTCAGATCATAATATTCCAGTAAAGATTGTATCCTGAGGAGTAACAGGTGAACAAATCCCCTATCAGATTTGATAATACTACCTGGCCTGTACCAGGAAAATTTCATGGAGGAATAAAACCCGAAGAATATAAATCAATCTCCAACCAGACTGAAATACAAAAGCTTAATCCGCCAGAAAGTCTGCTTATACCCATACGGCAAAGTATTGGAAATCCCGGCAAAATAGTCGTTAAGGTTGGTGATGAAATTATTCAGGGACAATTACTGGTCGATAATACCGATACTTCAGGTGCCAATGTACATGCGCCAGCCTCAGGAATCGTTAAACAAATTTCTTCGGTCAAACTGGGACACCTGTCAGGGTTACCAGAAACAAGTATACTTATACATTGCAATAATCATTCAGAGCAGAAAAATGGCGATTCCTCATCTGGAACTGTTACAGAGTTCAGGTTTGAACTGCTAGACTGGTTAAGCGCCCCGCCTGAGGTTCTTCTGGCACGTGTTCAACAGGCTGGAATTGTTGGCCTTGGCGGCGCGACTTTTCCAACTCATATAAAGTTATCAAAAAAACTCGATCAACTGATTGTCAATGCAATGGAATGTGAACCCTATATTACTTGTGATGACCGTATGTTGCGAGAATTAGCCGCTCAGGTCGTTGCTGGCGCACAAATTACGGCAAAAACTTTAAACGCAGAATTAATTATCTTTGCAATAGAAGATAACAAAAGCGAAGCCATTGCTTCACTGCAAAAGGAAATTTTAACAAATAATGCGCCGACAAAAATGCAAATTTATGTCGCACCAACTAAATACCCCAGTGGAGGGGAAAAGCAGCTTATTGAGCTTATCCATAACATACAGTTACCTCATAATAAGCTCCCTGCCAGTCAGGGGATGGTCATTCAAAATGTTGCGACAGTACACGCTATTTTTAAAGCGGTTCAACAGGGAAAACCTTTAACATCACGGCTGGTGACAGTCACCGGTAATCAGGTAAGCCGACCAGGAAATTACTGGATACCTTTTGGTACCTCAGTAGAATTTATTATTAAGAAACTTTGCATCAACAATACCGATGAAAATTCCCGGTCAGTCATTATGGGCGGTCCCCTTATGGGACAAAAAGTTTCAAACCTGAAAATGGTCATCACTAAGAAATCAAACTGCCTGATAATTAATGATAATAAAAATGAAAAAAACTGGTTGACGGAGTCGACCAGTCATCAGCAATGTATCAGATGTAGTGAGTGTGAAAAAGTCTGCCCGGCTCAATTACTACCTCAACAGCTATATTGGTTCAGTCAAAGTGAGCAGTGGGATAAACTGCAAGCGCAAGGACTGAAAGATTGTATTGAGTGTGGTGCTTGCGCCTACGTTTGTCCAAGCAAAATTCCGCTGGTGCACTATTACCGTTTCGCAAAATCTTCAATTCAACAAAAACAGTTAAATCAAAATAAATCAGATAAAGCTAAAAGCCGTTTTGAGTTTAGAGAAATGAGAATTGCCAGGCAAAAGCAAGAACGCAAGATGAAACACCAGAAAGCTGCAGAAAATCGTAAAATGGCGTCAAAAGATTTATCTGATGATCCCGCGGGTAAGCAAAATGCCATCAATGAAGCTTTGGCAAGAGTAAAACAAAAGAAAAATCATTTGTCCAACCAGAACGCACCCGGAAAAGAGGAATAAAATGGCTTTATCATCTCCCTTTTTTCATCAGTCTCTCAGCACTCAACAAATCATGCTGATAACTTGTCTGGCGCTTATTCCCGGGGCTTTGGCGCAAAGTTATTTTTTCGGTTATGGGGTACTTATTAACCTGTGTCTTTGTATTACTTACGCCATTTCCGCAGAAGCACTGGTTTTGTTACTTAGAAAGCGAAAAATCAAACAAGTTGTCAGTGACAACTCTGCGTTACTAACCGGAGTGCTTCTTGGCCTCGCTTTACCACAAACGCTCCCTTTCTGGATGAGTTTTATCGGTGTCTGGTTTGCAATTATTATCGCCAAGCAGTTATATGGTGGTCTGGGTTTAAACCCTTTTAATCCAGCAATGACCGGCTATATTCTATTACTGATATCTTTTCCGGTGGAGATGACAGCATGGCTTCCAGCTCGAACAATTGCCAGCCATTTTCCTGATTTTACAGAAACGCTTCAGCTCATATTTTTTGAGAAAACGGCTGAAGGAATGACCATTGAATATTTCAGACTCATTACTGATGGTTTTACTATGGCCACACCTCTGGATTATATTAAAACTGAATTTACTCAGTCGAAAATGCGCTCAGAAATTCTATCTAACCAGTATCTGACTGATAATATCTATGCATGGACTGTCATTAATTCATGTTATTTACTCGGTGGTATTTTTCTACTCTTACGAAAAATTATAAGACCACATATTCCTCTATCAGTGTTGAGCAGTCTATTCATAACCAGCTTTATTCTCTATCAGTTTGACTCAGAAGCGACCAATGCCCCTCTGTTTCATTTGTTTTCCGGGGCAACAATGCTCGGCGTCTGGTTTATAGCCACCGATCCGGTTACCGCAGCGACGACTCCCAGAGGACGCATTATTTATGGTCTATGCATCGGCTTTCTTGTCATAATTATCAGGACTTATGGCGGTTACCCTGACGCAATTGCATTTTCGATTTTGTTGCTAAATCTTGCCGCACCAACTCTTGATCATTACACCAGACCGGTTATTTACGGCCACCAGAAAGAAGAGCAAGCTAATGAGTAATTTAATTTACGAATTGAGACAGGCATCGCTAAAAAACGGTATCATCCTGGGTCTGTTTGCACTGGTTTCAACCGGTCTTATCGCAGCAGTTTATTTAATTACCAAAGATAAAATTGCTCAGGAAGTTGAAGCTTCCGTTGCTCGACGTTTGAATGAAATTGTTTTAAAGACGGAATATGATAACGATGTTTATCATGATTGTAAGTTTGTGACTAACCAGGACCTGCTTGGGAGTAAGGAACCACAAAAAGTCTACCGAATGCGAAATAAAAACAGAGATTATGCAATCATATTGTCGACCGTTGCGCCTGATGGTTATGCTGGAAAAATCAAATTAATCGTTGGAATCTATCGAGATGGCTCCCTGGCAGGCGTGCGAGTAACTGAACATAAAGAAACCCCGGGTCTTGGTGATAAAATAGATAGAGAAAAATCTGAATGGATTGAGCAGTTTAATAAGCGCTCATTAAAAAACTCACCCGCAGCTATGTGGAAAGTGAAAAAAGATGGCGGAGACTTTGACGCATTGACCGGAGCTACAATAACCCCACGCGCAATCATCAATGCTGTTTACAAGGCGTTAGGCTATTATCAACATCATACAGATGTACTTTTCAACCAGGATAATCCCTGTCAATGAAAAATGAACAAACACAAATTATTAAACAAGGGATCTGGAGCAATAACCCAGCTCTGGTTCAACTATTAGGATTATGTCCGTTGCTTGCGGTGACCGGCACCTTGATCAATGGTCTGGTATTGGGTCTCGCCACAACTTTTGTGCTTGTCGGCTCCAATGTAACCGTTTCAGTATTAAGACATCACATACCACAAGAAATCAGAATACCTGTATTTGTGATGCTAATAGCCTCCTTCGTTACTAATGTTCAATTACTCATGAATGCTTTCGCTTACGAGCTTTATCTGATTCTCGGCATATTCATTCCATTAATAGTAACCAACTGTGTCATTATCGGCCGTGCTGAAGTTTTTGCAAGTCGCCACTCTCCACTGCGATCCTTGATTGACGGAGTATCGCAGGGGATTGGCTTTACGATTGTTTTAGTTATTCTGGGTGGAGCCAGAGAAATTATCGGTCAGGGTACGATATTGGACGGTGCTCACTTGTTACTTGGCGAATGGGCAAAAAACCTGAAGGTCAGTTTTTATCTGACAGAGCAAAAATTTCTCTTTGCTATTTTGCCACCAGGCGCATTTATTGGCCTGGGGCTACTCGTTGCGCTAAAAAACAGGTTAACTAGCAAAAATTAATGCGCACCGTTAAAATTGTCTTCAAACCATTTCTTAAGGTCTTTTTCCATGTAATCGACACTGGCATATTTACTTTTGGTATTTCTAGTCACTTTTCGAGTCAGAAATTTCTTCAATTTTACATCTCCCTGTTTAGTCACCTGACCCTCCTTACCAACGATAGAATAACTAAATTCTAGCCTGAATCGCTCACTGTCTTTTACAATTCGCATATCCTGAGTCATTCTTCCTGTCGCAAATTTCATATAGCCAGCCAGATCGACATCTGTAATCTTAACAACCATTTTCTCAGTGTCTTTTATATAGTCCTTTGATAAGTGATTAAACAAGTTTGTTAAATCTCTCTGAAGGCTCTCAAATCCCTTATTTTTATTCATACCTGTCATATCGGCATCGTGAAATTTCTTTGGCTCGACAAGCTCTAACTCTACCGCTGCATTTACAAAGGAAGATAATCCAAGCAAATATAACGCAAAAACACTCACTATTTTAATTTTCAGGCCATTTAGTCTCATCAGGGTCTCCAGTCTACGATTTTCTCTTTAACACACAATATTAGACAAATTAGATTTATTCAACAAAAACCTGTCGCCTGTTATCGATAACAACAGCTTTTGTACACTGATAATTAGAGATGTAAAGCGGCAAGGAGTTCACTGCAAACTGATTTATTTTGGTATAATTAAAGAAAACGACTTAGCGATTAATCAAATCAATGCAAAATTCAGAACCACCAGCCGAATTAACAGCGTTAGAATCACTCAATCTGGAAACAGGAAAGATCTCATGGAAAGAACTGGAGCTTTACTTTGCAAAAGGAATATTGTTGCGCGTTAACAATAAAAGTGATTTGATAAAAATAGCTGAAACAATCGCTTTAAATGATACCAGAAAACTGGAAGAAATCATTTTGAATAAGGAAATAGAGTTTGTTACATCAGGATGGGTAAAAGATAACTGCAGTGGAAACCCCGATTTATGGGCTGTAGTCGTTGCTCCTTATGTTGTCTGTCAACTCATTAAAACAACTGAGTGACAGATAAACAAAGAAATCAGTTTAACAAGTTTCTGCCAATAGTCAGAAATTAAAATAAGAAAAAACTGAGTAATTCAACAATACCGGTTTGGCACAATTGCGCCCCGTCTTCAGCCAGATAATCAACCTGATATCCTTGCGCATGAAGTACTGCAAACATTGTTGTTATCATGGTGACGGCCACAAAAAGGCTTACCCGGCTTGTGGATTTTGCACTTTTTCTATTTAGAACCATTTCACTACTCCTCTGATATATCAGCGGTATAATCACATAGTCAGCACAGAAAATCAAGTTTTGCAATTGTAACACTTTGTTTAGTGGTGGTTAAAAATTCAACAAATCAAAACTGAAAAGTAAGCTGGGTTAAATCGACTAATTTAAATAAAAACAATACATTGCATCAATGATTGTAGACTCCTTGAAATGTGACGCAATTTAAAGAACACTGGCATAACAAGGTACAAATTATATCCTAATGACTATCAGACTTTATAAAAATCGATTTTTGGGGAACTGGCTTCCAGCGATAAACTGTCGTCAACTCACGACTCTGATCACAAGAACCACATTGACTACCACAGTGATTTATAAGCTCTACTTTATCAGCTCTTCCCTTCCTTATCCATTGAGCCATCATAGATTGCATGACAGGTTCTGAAACATAAAAGTGCCGTGCTAAATCAGTTAACGACATTTCTTTTCTCTCTGCCAACAAATTTTTGATAGCAAATAACATTATACCGCTCTAATACTCGAAAGAGAGGAGTTTCTATTTGCAACTCCCTTTCGCTTCAATAACAGATAATTAACAAAGTGCAAAAAGACGAATAAGCCAATCCAGCCGGATGCGCTTAATGGACTTGTGGCTATTTGCCCGGCCTGATATACCATGGTTGCTATGCTATAAGCTAGAAAAGTCGACCATAATATTGAAAATACCGTCCAGTTCACCCCTGTTTCTTTATAGGTTGCGCCAAGAGCTGAGACGCAGGGTGAATACAGCAAAATGAACAAAAGGTAAGAAAAAGCTGCCAGCGTTCCGCCAAAAGCGGTCTTTAACGCAGAGAATAAAGTCGTAGCGACTTCTTGCTCAGCAGCAATTGCATCCAGATCTTTCACGTCACCGACATTAATTCCAACGGGATCGGACCAGCTATCATTAATGGCAGATAAATTTTCAGGGATGGTAGCAAGCGCTGCTTTCATATCTCGAAGCAAATCAAACTCTTCATTACTGTCTGAAACATTTAACTGGCTGGAATACAGTGAATCAATCGTTCCAACGACAACTTCTTTTGCAAATAAACCAGTAAATATCCCGACCGTTGCGGGCCAGTTATCCTCATGGACCCCCATTGGCTCAAATATTGGTGTTATACCTTTTCCGATATTGGTTAAAACCGATTTTTCATTATTTTCGTTGCCAAACGAGCCATCGGTTCCCAGAGAATTTAGAAAGCTTAAAATAACCACCACAATAACAATTAACTTACCAGCACCAAAAATAAACGAGCTAAGTTTCTCCCATGTTTTAATCAGTACATTTTGCAGCCGAGGCATATGATAGGCTGGAAGCTCCATCACAAAAGGCGTGTTTTCACCACCCAACAAGGTATTTTTCAACATTAATCCAGTTAACACAGCAATAACGACACCAATTAAATAGAGTGAAAAAACAAGGTGTTGTGCATTATCTGGAAAAAAAACGGCTGCAAATAGAATATAAACCGGTAGGCGCGCACCGCAAGAGATAAATGGACTCATCATAACAGTAATAATTCTATCTTTCTGATACTCCAACGAGCGTGTAGCATAAATCGCTGGAACCGTACAACCCAGCCCAACCATCAGGGGAATAAATGATTTTCCTGGTAATCCAATGGACTGCATAAACCGGTCCATTACAAAAGCACCTCGAGCTAGATAACCCGAATCTTCCAGTACCGATAAAAACAGGTACAAACTCGCAATTATCGGGATAAATGTCGAAACAACTTTAATGCCTCCCCCAAAACCATTGGCGACAATAGTCACTAGCCAGTCAGGTAATCCCATACCGGTTAACCAGTGAGTTCCGCCGTCAACCAATAATGCCTGAAAGGATTGATCAAAAAAATCAATAAAGGCACCACCAAAACTGATAGTAAAAATAAACATCAGATAAGTAATCAATAAAAATATCGGGATCCCCAGGTATTTATTTAAAAATAGTCGGTCCAGTTGCACTGAAAGGTTTCTGGAAGCCTCTCCCTTTTTACTAACACATTGCTCAATCCAGCTAATGATTTTATCAAACCTTGCGTCAGCTATTGTAATATCAATATCATCACCAAACTCATTTTCAATAGACTCTATGATGGGTTTAATCTGCTTATTCACTGGTTCTGGCAAATCAAATTGATGACCTTCCATCAACCGTACTGCTAACCATCCGGGACTTAATTGAAGGTTTTGTGCAGGCTCATTAATCAAATTTTTTAATTGTTCATAGTTGGACTTTAAAGGCTGATTAATGATGAACTCAAACTCTGCTATCGCGGTATTCGGTTGACCAACTATACTGGCAAGTTGCGCTTTTAACTGCTTTCGGTTTTTTGACTGATTAGCTGAGGTGACTATTACCGGACAATTGGTAATTTTTGCGAGAATCTCACTGTTGATATTTATATTCTTTGCCTGAGCCACATCCATCATATTTAAGACAATAACAACCGGCTTACCTAGCTGCAGTAGCTGTGTTGTTAAATAGAGGTTTCTTTCAATATTTGAAGCGTCAACGATATTGACGATAAGATCGGCCTGATGAGACATAATGTAATCTCTGGCAATTTTTTCATCCAGAGCAACGGACTCATCAACGACATCTAATGAGTAAGTTCCCGGTAAATCAACCACCTGAAACGTCTTGCTGGCCTGTTTAAACAGGCCTGTTTTGCGCTCAACTGTGACGCCAGGCCAGTTTCCGACTTCTTGTTTTGCACCAGTAAGTGAATTAAAAACAGTGGTTTTACCACAATTAGGATTACCACACAGCGCAATCACAGTTTGATCAGACATAAAAACAGGTATTACCTTTAATAAAGAGCCAGACTAAGAACTGGAGCGGTGAAGTCAGTAACAACAGAAAAAAACTACGATGGCTAGTTTTAGCGCCTGTTAAAACCGGTTAAGGTAATGGTTCAACGAGAATACTCTGAGCTTCATTTTTCCGCAAACTTAATGAAAACCCTCTTAAGAACAACTCCAGCGGGCCACCCATTGGGGCTTTTCTAGTCACATTAACTTCTGTACCGGGAGTTAAACCCATAGCAAGTAATTTCTTACGAAACAAACTACCAGAAGTCCCCAGACTAATAATTTTTACTCTCTGTCTTGCCTGGACATCTGCTAAACAAAAAGACATCGGCTATCTCCAGAATAATTCAGTTATTACTCATGTATAAGTCACTCATATTAGTAAAAATGCGAATTATTTGCAAACAGAATATCATTTACAACGAGAATAGACAGGTATTAGCATGAAACCTGTCAGAGAAGAAAACTCCGTTAATCCAAAAACAGGGAAATAATAGCGCTATGTTTTATTGGCTAGTTTTGTTGGCTAATTTCTATTGGCTAATTTCGTTTTCCAGTATTTTTAATGTTTCGACAGTTATCCGCAGCAACGCTGGTTGCTCCAGCCTGACTCGATAATGATCACTGCTTCTTGCAGCATCTTCCCAGGACTCACAAGCAGAAGTTAGCCTTATAGTACCAGCCATCTGAGAAGGTGATTTAATATAATGACAATACTCAGTGATTTCTTCAAAGTTTAGTTTGCCGCTATTGGCTCGCTCAATAAGAGCCAGAAATTCAGGTAAGTTTTTACTAACGAATAATGTTAAGGCTGCAACATAGCCCTCGGTGTCATCAGCAAAATAGGAGGAAATCACACTTTTATCTAACAACGGCAGGTTTTCAAATTTAGTCAGATTTAACTGGCTAACATCGATTTCATTATCACTTGACGAACCAGACACATCATTTGAGTGATCTGGTAACCGATACACGGAGCCCGTGTTTTTTCGAATGTCTGGCGCCCATTTTTGCATTAATTGACGAAGTTTATCTAATTCAACAGGCTTCGAAATATAATCATCCATACCTGCAGCCAGACACTTCTCTTTTTCGCCTAAAAGTGCGTTAGCGGTAATTGCAACAATCGGAACCATTACTTTTTGACGTCTCTGATGGTTTCGAATGATTTTTGCTAATTCATAGCCATCGCGACGCGGCATATGGCAATCGGTTAAAACCAGATTAACGGGCTGATTTAAATATTCCTGTTCTGCAATTATACCATCTTCAGCAACAATACTGGTATAACCGAGTTTTTTCAGTTGACGACGTATAACATCCTGATTGACCGGATTGTCTTCAGCAACAAGAACAAGACGTCCCGCTTCAAACGCTTCTTCAACACTCAAGCTGTAAACGGTTTCCTGAGGCGCTTCTTTAGTGGGTACTTCCGCCACTTCCTTACCAGTGAGCAAGTTGATACCACGTACAAATGACGTAATTTTAATGGGTAATGCAAAATGAAAGTTTCCAGACTCATCAATATAGTCAGATTTTGAACTGTCTTCATCAAAGAGCATAAACTTCACATTGGGGTAATTAGCTTTGTAAGCTGCTTGAAAATATCCTGTTGAATCAACAATTGCAATTAGAGGTACGTTATCCGACAGCTTCATTTCATTTATCAAAGATTCTGGATTTATTACTTTTCCCGGAATATTGAAATGATTCATATAAAGCTCAATGTAACTTGCTTCTCGCTCAGGTAATGCAACAAGAAGGGTATGAGTGGTTTCTGGAGAAAGAATAGTATCAAGCTGTCCCTTACACTCATCAAAAGTCAGCTCTATTTTAAAAACAGCGCCTTTTTCTGGTTGACTGGTAACCGTGATGCTTCCGCCCATCAAATCAACCAGATTCTTACTTATGGCAAGTCCCAGGCCGGTACCACCAAATTTTCGAGTGGTAGATGACTCTAGTTGACCAAAGGGCTCGAACAATTTATTTAGCTGCTCGGTTTTAATTCCAATTCCATTATCGCTAATATTAAATTGAACAACGGCGCTGGCAGATTTTCGCTCTATAACATCAACAGTAACATGCACTTCAGCAGTACGCTCAGTTTGAGAACTAAACTTGATGGCATTTCCGATTAAATTAAACAACACCTGACGAATGCGGACGGGATCCGCTGAAACACTCGCCGGTAACTCTGGGTCGACAATCAGGTTAAACCTGACATTATCACGCTGCGCAATTGGGTTTAAGGTATCAACAACCCCTTCTAACAGGTCTAGTAAAGAAGTTTGTATATTTTCAATATCTATTTTACCCGCTTCAATTTTAGAAAAATCCAGGATGTCATTAATAATATAGAGTAATGAAAAGGCAGAATCCCGTATGGTATTGACCATGCTACGGTTTTCACCTGACAAATTAGAGGTCAGTAACAGGTCAATCATACCAATGACGCCGTTCATCGGTGTGCGAATTTCATGACTCATATTCGCTAGAAAAGCTGCTTTTGCCAATGAAGCAGCTTCAGCAATTTCTTTAGCCATTACGGAAGCCTGTTCACTTTCCTGAGCCTCACGTAACTGTACTTCCGCCATACCGCGAGCAATAATGTTCCGTTTAAAGACTTCCATAGCCTTGGCCATATCACCTATTTCATCATTACGATGTAAATAACTGATTTCAATGGACGTATTTTCTTCAGCCAAAGCAGAAATTTCTACCCCTAACTCACTAATCGGTCGAGAAATGGTACGGTAAGCATATACTGCAATTAACAAACAAACCATAATAACCGCCACAACCAACGTTAGCATGATGAACTGATTATTAGCGGTTAACTGACGTAAATTGGTTAATGAGTCGGTTGCCTTACGGTTTGCATCCGATGCTAACTCATCAAGACGAGCTTCCAGCCGATTAAAAATTCGATGCTCCAGATCGTCAATCGCCTGAATAGCATTCTGTTTATCCCGCGGGTCAAACCGCTCAAAGATTTCAAACCCGCTATCTCGAAGCACTTTATACAGTGCCTCTACTTCTTTTAGCTTTCTAATTTCTTCAGGTTTTTCTTCTAATGGTTTTAATTGCTGTAAAAAGAACTCAAATGCCTGACTATCGGAGATAAAATCGGATTTTGCAGAAGCTGATCCCTGTTGATATTCAATTAAGTCGTTCAACATATCGCCCGCTTCATCCACAAGTTCCAGATAAAAACGCACACCGGGTAAGTCATCGTCAATAATTTCACGAATATCTTTTGTCGAACCCGCGTCATCAATTTCGCTCTGCTTTAAATCTTCATCAAGCAGTTTTTCCAATTGATGTCCGGTATGCTTGGCTAACGCTCCGACTCGTTGTTTTGCCCATGCCTCTGCTGCAGGACTATAACGAACAAACACTTCTTGCCGGGCAATATCGGTATACTCGTCAAATAAACTGTCTATTTCATTGATAATTTCTGTTCGTTGCTCACCTGCCTTTTTCAGCTTTTGCATAAACTGAACAAACTCTTTCCTGTTACCTTCAAACTCCTCCCTCTCCTCAGACTCTCCAAGCACATACTCAAGAACATTCGCATTCATATCACCAATTTCGTCCAACATGGAGATAGATAACAGTGCGCTGGGGATTTCTGCAGAAGAAACTACGAAAGTATCTTCCTGTACTCTCTGGTTCATGAAAAAGGTAAAAGCAGCTAGCGTGGCTATCAATACAATAATAGCACTCATTGATATCAGAACTTTAGCCTGTATAGTGGTGTATTTGGCAGGCAATTCGGGCATTTTTATTCTCGGGCAGTAGATAGCCAGCATAATTTAACAGACTTAGCCGATAATCTGCAAAAGTCATCTCATTCCACAAGTATGAGCACAAATGTAAGATTTCGCAAATTCCGCAATTGGAGCGGTTATTATTTTTCTAATATTATCAAAAAGTTACGTTATAAGTTAAAGAATCTCATTGGCCAATTTTATAAAAAGAGCCTGTTAATAGACGAATGAATAGAATCAATAATGAATTTGATTCCAATAAAACAAATAAAGACCTTCTCAAAAAGACAGTCCTTAATTCTGGCTAAATATTAAAATAGTTTTCTGGTGATAAATTCAGTCCGTTTAAGCC
>JADGFG010000041.1 GCA_016743995.1 Kangiellaceae bacterium
TGTTTACTCATATTGACACCTTTATGTTATGGGGTAATGATAACACCTCTAACTAGGTGGCCAAAATAGTCTGCCACAACAGTTAGAACCGTCAATTTATCATCTGATCAAGTTGATGAAACCATAACCGACAAAAGTGGACGGTTCGAATTTTCTGCTTGTTTTGAAAAAACCTTAACTAAATATTTGCCTCAAGAGTTTGCTCTTTATCCTCAAGTCCATATTGCAAGCAATGAAAAATAAAGTAAGGTTCATCTTGAATAAGAAGTGGTAAAAACTCACCCTCGTTATCGAGATAAAAGCGAGGACAGTCACAATTTTCTGCTTTCTCATCACTAATATTAAAGTTCTCGATAACAAAGATCTGCCTGTGAACCTCTTCTTTACAACCTGCTTTGACAGACAGCAAGCCGCCCTTTTTTCAGTTATCACAACCAAATGAACAGTGGATACAGCACTGGTATGCCTTCATATTTCGCATAGCATATACAAATGTAGAGATATCTATGACTATCCAGAAATTTATTTTTTAATCGCCTTCTGGTTTGGTTGTAGCCTTATTTCAAGTTTATTATCTGCTCTAGTCTTCTTTAATACAAAGCTTGTTCACAACTGTTATTAATTGGGGAATAAAGAGATCTTTAAAGAAGTTATAAGATTGTTCTTTAGCCGTATAAATAGCCCAGGGATCCATAATTACCGAACGAATACATGGTATTTTAGTTGGAATTTGAGCTGTTTCACCATAAAGCCTTTTGCCCAATGATTGCATAAAGTTATCACCATATTCATCTATCCCAAAAGTAGTCATTGAAACAAATATGTCATCACTTTCAACAGGACTTCCGGGGTTCAAACTAAGTTTATTAAAGATCGCATTGTTCAGCTCAATTGTGCGTTTTTCTAACCTATCAGTTTTATCAATAAAGATATAATCAATAACATTCTGGTCACCCGCTACTTCTTTCAGGATATTTGTACTTTTCAAAAATTCAAAACTAGATTCTTTTAGGCATTTAACAATGTCAGCTTTTTTACTCTCATCAAAACTCTCGGGAAATTCATCAAACATAACAAGATCAAACTTGAATTCACCCACCTCTTTTTGGGTAAACACATCCTTAATAAATTTAAGATACAGATAAAATATTTTTGAATTCAGCATGCTTTGATTAATGATTTTGCCATATCCTCTTTTATCCGGACGAATCACTCTGTGGCTTAGATAAACTGAAGCTGCAGCTGCACCCGATTTTGATCCTTCAATACCACATTCTCCAATGTTTCGGGTATTAATTCCATCAGAGGGAATACCAGAACTTATATAAGGCGCACTGAATGTTAAAAGATTTACAATTTTATCGTTACGATATGTCAAGTTCCCTGCAGGATATGGAATATATCCCATTTTGTGCGGATCAATCGTTACACTGTCACACTTGCAAATCGACTTCATATCATTATATACAGATTCTCTAAACCAACTATTATCATTATCAAATTTTTCGTCTTGTGTAAAGCCAGACTGTTCATTATTTATCGTAGGATACCCCTCCATTGCAAATTCTTTTCTACAACACGTCAAAAAATACCCGCCCCAGGCAGCATCCGCGTGAATAGAGTACTCAAAAGGTTCTTCCAGAGAGTCATTCCTGAAACTTTTTCTGATATTGAGAATCTCTTTCATCGGATCAACAGCACCTTCCTCAGTGGTTCCCATAACACCAACAACCATGATAACAGGTTTTTTATTATCCTTGCAGGTCTTCAGAACTTTCTTTAAAAGATTAGTATCCATACGGCCATTTTCATCAACATAAATATTAATAAGACCTTCATCTTTTATGGTCTTGAAGTCAAAATTCTTTATCCCCTTTTTTCCATTCCCCATACCAAGCATAGAAGTCCCCTTAGGCCATGAATAATGCTTGGTTGAAGGAACAAGTAGACACGGAGCACTGATCCCCTCTTCTTTAAAATCAGTATGAAACAAATGCATTCCTTTGGCATTTATTGAATAGGATGATGTCAGTGTTGCCCAAACTTCTGCAAGTTTATTTTCTTTGGTCTCTTTATCTGTTTCATCAGGAATTAGTTCATTACATATCTGTTGAGGTAATGCCAGAATATCATCCTGTTTCATATTTAATAACTTCCAGATAGAAGTCTCGACAATTGGTTTCCCCTCTTCATCAGGAAAATATAATTTCTCTTTAATATTTTCAAATGATTTATCATTATTAAGCGCATATTGAATACCTACAGGAAGATATTTTAGCTCGCGAGCTGCCCATAAGCTTTCAATATTAGCGACACTTCCATCGCAGGATATATGTCCCCATGCGGTTGCTTCATCAGAAACTTCCGAAGTAGTACCATAAATTTTCTTCACCTCAAATCCAGCCATTTCAGCAATGTCATTACTTGCAAGAAGCTCTAAAACAGTTGTTGCGGGAGATGCCTGAGGAGTTACATTGTTCTGATTCTGTAACATGCCGGCAAAATAACCGATCATCGAAGGTAAAGTTATATCCCAAAGCATATGCCCTTGATACCTGAGACTCTGTGTAGGCAATGAATACTTTTTAAGAATCTCAATTAAGTTATTGGTTTCTTTCTCTACCGACTTTATTCCATTCTTATACTCTTCAGATATTTTTACTTCCGGTGTGATATAGTTAGGATCTTTAGGGAAAACAAGTGCCCTGTCTCCAACAATGCCATTCAATACCGACAATATGATTTCAGAAACTTTGCTCAGGTTCTCTCCTTCAGTACCCATAAACCATCCAGCTATCTCTTTTTCATCTAAAACGGACGTCTCTTTATCAAATTGAACATCTAATTGCTCTCTTATATCCTCGTAAATTGATCTTGATATCATGTTATTCTTTTTGTTTTCCATAGCTATTTCCTTTTGTGATAATTTTGTTTTATTGATAGATTTGTTCTGTCAACACTTTACCGGACACCCAATCAGGCAACATTCTGCAACAGCATTGACGCTCCTATATCAATCCTCAGCTTATACTTTGCATGATGCCATGTTCTTCTAATAATTAAAATGAAAAGCGGGGACGAAAAGCGAGGACAGTCACAATTTTCTATTTTCTTATCTCTTATATTAAAAGCCTCGATGAAAAAAAGGCTCGACAGCAACTCGCCTTTTTTCAGTTATCACAACTAAATGAACCGGGAGTATAGCATTGATATGTCTTTATATTTCGCATAACATAGAAATACAAAATGGAGAGATTTGTATGATTCTCCAAAAATTTCACTTAAGCGACTTAAACATATTTTGAGTGACAAAGGTTTGAAAATAATTGAACGCTTACTAAACTTAAGAAGTGGAGTTAAGTGGCTTGTTGTCGGCTGTATCGCTTTATTGTTTGTATGAAAGCGGCAATTTTTGAAGGAATGTTATATTTCTGGGGACTATATGCTGTTATTTATCTGACGCCTTCATCTCATTTGGCTACTTGAGAAAAACGTTTACTAAAGGTTGGCCTGGAGAGAAGGTTTTCGAAAACAAAAGAATGGAATTAAACAGGGAGATTAATTGCGACCAGAAAAGTATTTTTTGACTGTCCTCGACATTCAAAAAACTATTGCTATGAAGATAATAGAAAGTACGACAGTATTCCTACACCACTCTTTTAAAGGCATAGCAAAAGCACTGACTCAAGCCAAAAGAAAACTAAGTACTGCCGGGGTATATTTCCATACTTCCTGACTGTGAGTCTACAGCAACATCATATCAAACAATACGCAAAATACTACAATTATCCAACGCGATACGGGACTGAGAAAACGATGCTCTTATTGTGGTTCCATAATATAGCTAGTATCTTAACTCCCATTCTTGAGTAATGAACACCATTCTAAACTAGGTGTATGCACCAAACGACGTAGGAACGCCAAACCAACCCTTTCGGTGAAATCCAAAACCTAATTGTACTCTTCCCAGATAAGCTGTAATACACTCTTCGGTAAATCCACACACCTCAGTCAGCTTTTGCTTTATATTCTCTTCAGTTGAATAAGGAAGCCAACTACGTGCATTACCAGCCATTATTGCGTGACACCACCACCCCCCACCATTTCGGCAACCTTGATTAATTTCAGACCTGATATACTTCGTGCCTTTCAATAAACTCAGCCAGTCGCAGGAATTAACATCTCCTCCGGGAATATGAGTAAGAGAAGCAGAATAATAATCCCCTCGATACTTGGAGCCGCGCCCAGCAACAATGACAACACAAACACAGTCCGACAGACCGGTTGTATATATACCTTGCATATCACGACTAAAAATAACAGATTTCTGGTTTGCTATAATGGCGCTGTTGTATTTAACATGTGTCCACCTTCCTGACCAATGATTTAAAGTAATCGGTGAGTTATCTGGCGGTAAAGGCGTTGTTATATTCCATTCTTTTGCAGGTAGCTTCCAGTTTGCTGTCATTTTTCTAATCATAAACTATCTCCTTTTTGTATCAGGTTCAAATTGCTCACTATACGATTATTACTTCACGAACATTCGGTCTGACCAGGTTAAACATCATTGGACTGTATACCAACAAGAATATCCTACAATAAAGCCAACATTCCTCCCATGATTTTATAAAGCACACCTTATTTTTAGCCAAAAATATAATCGAGCGAGATATTCGGTTGACTTATTTATAAAAAGGCTCTAATCAGGTATTGAGTGTCGCAACAACAGGTCAGACAGTCTGCTGCCTTTTAATAAAATAGAAAACGTAATAACAATTTACAACAGCCATACACTCAAAACTTTCAGCGTTATCACAAATCCTTGAAATTTATTGAGCACTAAATCAACCCAGGGCCAATCGTATAATAAAGTTACAACCAGGTCACCGCACTAACACCCCTCCACCTTGTAACTTTAAATGCAAAATACAACACAACGCGATACAATAGCAGTAGCTTTAACCGGCCGCTTCACCAGTTAAAGCGCAGGCAAAACATATAAGCATTAATTTTATTCAAAGAGATAACACAATGAACATCAGTAACAATATGGCCCCTGTAGCCATGCAAGCAATTTTTGACGCAATAAAGTTCAATCAGGCACTATTGAATAGTGGGGTATTAAAAGACACCAAAGACCATGAGGAGTATTTGATGTCTCTGGAACTGCTTCTTTCTCATGTTGAGAATGAATACAAAAAAGTCGAAAAAGAGATCGGTTTACCGCTATCCAGGTTTATTCAGGGAAAAAGCGAATCTACTTAACAAGTTATCCGCCACCACAATGATGCCAGCATACCAGGTTGAAATTTCTAACGACTATTCACTGGTCGTCACATTATTCATTACGGCAACTAACTCTCCTTTGATAAACCTGCTTCAGAGGTAAGGCTTGAAGACAGTCTGTTTTTCTCTGTTTTTCGCGTCAGTTCTTCACTCAGTTCAACCTGATAAGTATCAATAATTGCCTGATAGGTTTTATCCAGATTCTGCCTTATTTGTTTGCGCTGGGCATCCTGGTGTACCTGCCCAACGACATCGGCCAACGCCGGATAACGTCCTGCTTCCCGCCGACTAATCATGACAAGGTGATAACCATATGGAGATTCAAATGGCCCCTTCCACTGCTGACTATCAGGTGAGCTGCTTGAAACAGGAATCGAAAAAACATTGTCTGCCATTGACTGACCAAAATGCGAAGCAACAAAATCCGGGGTACGCTCCACGTAATTGACATGATAGGGAAAGCGGTCTCCGTGTTGTAACCCTTCTGAAAAACTAACCTTTTTTAAATTAAGCTCTTTCAATTTTTTAATGGCCAGTTTTTTTGCTTTATCTTTTCCATTTGATTCCCTATCGAAAAATACGTGGGTAAAAGTAGCAAAAGGCTCTACGTAATAGCTCTTTTTATTCTCTGCAAAATAGTTTTCTAGTTGTTCATCTGTTACCTTTGTTACTGACTAGCTATAGTCCTGAGTAATAAACTCAAGATTCTGGATGGCTCTGTTTCTAATAACGGGATCACCGCGATGCAAGCCCAATGCTTTTGATTCTCGGAAGAGTGCTTCTTCGCGCACAAAAGCATCAATTAGTTTTTGTCGTTTTTCTGCCGTTAAGTTATCAAAAGCATTGATTAACCGCGCCTGATCAACCGCTTTGGTTTTTTGTTGCATAAAACGTAACAATGATTTTCTATCTACAGTAATACTCTGCGTCTCTTCAACATCAGAAGATGCATGATAATCATCGATTAAAAAGAATAAGCCACCAATGACTAAAAAATAAATAAGTGGTTCCTGTAAATATCGTTTCATTGTTATTTTCAACTTATAAATTCTGGTATTTTAAATGAAAAGGCCGCTTTTTTGCTCGTAGTCCATCACTACACTTCACATTATATCAACTGACAACGCTTCTTCTGGTTAAATAAGAAATCCCGAAACTCTCTGCAAAGTCCAATACATGGTAATGCAACCGACAAAATATGCAGCTGGCGTTTGTAAGTAAGCCAGAAAATCAATTTTATGACTTTTAATTACTAACCGGATTAAACGAGCAACAATCATCAAAGTGGCGACAAATAGCAACTGACCGAGTTCGACGCCTATATTAAAGGCCAGAAGTGCGGCTGGAATTTCTGTTTGTGGCAAACCAATATCACTTAAGGCTGAGGCAAAGCCAAAGCCGTGCAATAACCCAAAACTTGCAGAAACCGCAATGGGGTAACGCCAGGTTAACGTATCTCTTCGATCAAGCGCGATCTCTCTGGCCAGAAAAACAATCGACAACGCAATCACGGCTTCAACTGGTGGAATGGCTATCTGGACAAGTTCCAGAGCGGCCAGTGTCAGGGTAATAGAATGAGCAATAGTGAAACCGGTAATGGTTACAAAAATACGACGCCAGCTACCCGCAATAAAAATGAGACAGGCAACAAACAAAAGATGGTCAAACCCTTCGAGTATATGCTCAATACCAAAAACAAGATAAGAATTGGCAACCTGCCAGAATTCTGGTGTACCCTGAACAATAAAAGCGGTTTCTGAAGCGTTCAGTCTGGCCGTTTCAGTGGTGCCATCCAGTCGTTCAATGCGAACCAGAACATCGGCCGAGCTGCTTTCAAGATCTTGTATACGAACAGTTGTACCTGCAAGACCGTCAGGAGCCTGAATGGTCCAGCGTTTAATTGTGGCTGCTGCAATCTGAGATTTTCGAACATTGGGTGCTTTATTAATATCACCAGAAAATACCACGTTCAGGTTCTGGTTACGCGCTTTTCCTTTTGCAGGAACCTTCCACAAAACATTATACTGCTCATGACTATATTTTTTACTGCCATTTTGTTCAGCGTTGATTTTTCCGCCACCTGTTTGCTTCAACTCCAGGTAGGCTGGGCGATACTCATCGGCCATTGCTGGTATAATTGCAAAGCAGTAAATAGCGGTTATTATCAAAATATTTTTCATTATCGATTTTTATCCATCACGAAAGAATTGAGTAAACCTGATAATTTTTAGAAGGAAATCTGACTGCGTTTCTTCAAGAACCCGTATCAAAATGACTACTTTATATCGAAGTGCCTGTGAAATTTTTTGGCACTCTGTATTTTACATCAGCGAAATCGTAGCAAACGTTACTTTAAACTTTGAATAACCAGCCCTTTCAAACTATTTGTTTATCGTTTTTTTGCTTTTGCATTAATGAGAATATTAAGCACCTGCTCTGCCTTTCGATTTACGACTCTGATAATCTCTGCGATAAATAATCATGAATTTCCAACCTTGGTTTACAATCTTTAATGGCTGCTTTAAAAAAACCTCTCAGATGTTTTTTAAGGTGCCTGGTTACTTTGTTACTTTCAATATTTTTAAGCCGACACCAGACTGCCAGCGAATAAGCGGTTTCTTCTTCACTTAAAAAGACCTGCCTTACCGGACTTTGTCCGCCACCGCAGCCACCACAACCGCCACTACGCTCTACAACGGCGCTGTTGGCAAACATTAAACCAAACCCCATAAAAATTCCGGTCAGTTCTCCTGCCATGGCAAAGTAATCATCTCCTCCGGGCGGCGGCGCATTAGCAACACTTGCCAGATGATGTGACAAACCATGAGCAAAATGCGCAATAATTCCCTCCGGCTTTTTTAGTTGTTGAGGGTGATAGGTAAATAATATGCTGGCGTTCTGACTATTATCAGGTATCGCATCAGGTGCCGAGTCAGTTAATGCAGTCTGAGGTGATGTGCTCTGAGGATAAGTACTCTGGTAAACCCCGGCCTGAGGCGTCGGTGACTGAAGATTAGCGCTCACCGAAAAACTGGCGCTAGCACTTTTTCCTCTTAAATCGCCGCTAATATGAATGGGTTGTTGTTTAAGCGTCTGATTTTGAGGCTCGGTCATATCACATAACCGTGTAGGCCAGTGTGCCATGCCCGCATACGCTTTCACCTGATTGAATATCAGGTTAGCCATGCCTTCGGCAGAGGTTTCACTACCGGGAAAATGTTTGTTATCAGGGATCACTAAAATGGTTTCATTAAAAAAGACCTTTTTGTCAAATTGTTCAAAGGCCCAGGCATAACCGTTAAGGATCCACTCAATAATATCGTCATCCAGCAAATATTTTTTTCGAGCAAATAGATTTAGCATGTTTTATCTCTTAGCAGGATTATCGCTTGAAGGAATTATCTCTTGCGTGATTTCAGCGTATTAAAATTTTCAAACGATGATGTTACTATATACCCAGGCTCCCTGGGTATAAATATCAGTAAGACTCACAACAAACTCGACTCAAAGAACAAATACTATCACCAGGTGAATTATACTAACTCACCAATAGAAGCCATTAACTTGATTATTAATGGTGCTCGTGCCTGACTAGCCTGTTGTAGATGAAATAAAGAACGCTGTTGGCAAATGTCCTGAAACTGAGTTTAAGCTTTCAACCGTTAGATTGATTTGCACAAAATACCAACAATTTGACTAATAACATTTGAAAACAATCACAGATAAGACTATTATCGGACTATATATAGTCTTGTCTGGTTTATTGAAATGAGAACAGAAACGCTTAGTTACGTAAAAGAGCATGCCAATCACCTGGAGATCGACAGCCCTCTATTGATCACTCAAAAAGGAAAAGCACGTTTCGTTTTGTTAAATGCAGAAGATTACGAATATCAACAAGAGTCCTTAGCCTTGCTAAAGTTACTGGTGCTCGCCGAGAAAACGACTGGCGATAACGCTGAATCAATTGAGCAGGCCTTTGCCGACTAGTGAACAAACCAACCTACCAAATCGTCGCATCTCCGACATTCAAATTAACATTAACTCGGCTGTGCCATTTCCTGGAAAAGAAATATTCAGCACAAAAAGCCAGAGAAACAAAACAGATACTCAAGAAAACACTGCTCGAAAACCTTCCTGCCAACCCAACAATTGCGGCTGTCAGCAACCGACTATTAGACCTGGGTATTACCAACTACCGCCAGTATCTCATTGACCAGCATAATCTTGTTTTCTACCGAATTGATGAGCGCCAACATAAAGTCACTCTGCTTGCGGTAATGGACAACCGTCAAAGCATACAAAAGCTACTTCAGGAAATAGTACTTCAAGTGTAAAAACAAGCTCTCAATAATGACGAAATAACAATTATCATCTATACTTAGCGAATAGTTTTTGTCCTAATCTGGTATGAGGCATACCACATGAGTCGATCAATACTAGTCATTGCCGATCAACATGAAAATGACAGACTGGCGCTTGAAAAAGCGCACAGTATAGCCACGCCGCTCAACGCAAAACTGGAAATTCTACGTTTTTTACCAGAGCTGGACGCACCGAACGAAATAGAACAGAAGCAACGGCTAAAGCAAGCCCAGGAAAACCTCGAACAAACCATTGCTGAGACTTTTAGCGATCTCTCGCAAATCACAAGTCAGGTTATTCCCACAGCTCATATTGCGGACTGGATTGAAGGGACATGTACACAAAAGTCCTTTGACCTCATTGTCAAATCGGGGCACCGAACCGAAAGTATTTTTCATACCCCTACTGACTGGCAACTCATACGACAGCTTTCCTGCCCAATACTTTTCGCCAACGAACATAAATGGAAAAGCAAACCAATTGTAATGACAACCGTCGACTTATCGGCTAAAGAAGAACAACATAAAAAGCTTAACCAACAGGTATTGCAATGGACAAGCCTCTGGTCCAATACCTTCCATTGTTCAACTCATGTAGTTTATAGTATTCCAATTGCTAAAGCGCTACTGGAGCTTGATGTCGTCGACCAAAAAAATCACCTGGAAAAAAAACGACCGCAAGCTGAAAAAGAACTAACAAGCTTGCTGGAAAACTTTGAACTCAATGATGTGCATACTCATATTACCGCTGGTCCACCAGAAAAAACAATCCCTCACGTTGCCAATGATTTAAAGCCAGATTTAGTCATTATGGGCTGTGTTGGGCGTACCGGACTTAAGGGATTTATTTTTGGCAATACCGCAGAAAAAGTTCTTCATCATTTACGAACAGACACGCTGATTGTAGAAACGAGCCGACTCTAAATCGCAGGTCTATTATAGTTTAACCAGAAATCATAGTTTAACCAGAAATCACAGTTTAACCGAAAATTATAGCTCAACCAAAAATCATCGTTTAACTGAAAACATGAAAATGCTGCTAACCTTCATGTTTCCGAATCTGAAGCGGCATCCACTATGCAACCAGAAGATATACTTAAGTCAGCACATTTCGTCAAAGCAGAAGCGGTTTTATCGACTTTAAAAACCACCGTTCAAGGTCTTAGCCACGACGAAGTAAAAAAACGCGCAAAACAATATGGTCTGAACACCATGCCTCAGCCAAAACTGGCCGGTGTTTTTCAGGTTTTTATCCGGCAGTTCGCCAGTCCGTTGATTTATGTGCTGGTGGTTGCTGCAATTTTTTCACTCATCATCAAAGAGTGGTCTGACGCAATCTTTATTGGTGCCGTACTTTTTGTTAATGCTATTATCGGTACAATCCAGGAGTATTCTGCTCAAAAAGCCGCCGCCGCTTTAAAGCAGCTAGTAACCACCAATTGTCAAGTCGTCAGAGAAGGTGACAGCTACGAAATCGATGCTCAGGAATTAGTTCCGGGTGATATTGTGATGCTGGAATCTGGCGATAGCGTTCCCGCCGATCTGAGGCTAATCCGATGTCACGATCTTGAAATTGACGAATCTTTATTAACCGGAGAGTCGCTCGCTGTCGAAAAAAATGCGGATGCCAGCTTAACCGAAGAGTGTGCGCTGGGAGACAAGGTAACGATGGCATTTGCCGGTACCATGATCAACCGGGGAAGAGGTTTTTGTGTCGTGGTGGGTACCGCTTTAAACACCGAGCTGGGCCAGATAGCTTCAGCGGTTCTCAATAAACCATCCCCCAAAGCCCCTCTGATGATTCGGATGGAAAAATTTACCCATAAAGTTGCCATTATGGTCGCAAGCGCGGCAATTTTAATGGCAGCGGTAGCCTTTTCCAGGGGAATGGAGCTGGGTGAAATATTTATGCTGGCTGTTGCCCTTGCGGTTTCAGCAATCCCCGAAGGGTTACCTGTTGCGTTAACGGTTGCGCTTGCAATCAGTATGCACCGCATGGCAAAGCGTCACGTTATCGTACGCAAACTGGTCGCCGTGGAAGCGCTGGGGTCGTGTACTTATATCGCGACCGACAAAACAGGCACCTTAACCGTCAACCAGATGACTGCAAAGCGACTTGTTATTCCCGGCGAAGACCCCTGGGAAATTAGCGGTGACAGCTTAGTGCCTGAAGGAACAGTCACCAGAAAGAAAAAACAGCTAAATGCAGCCGAACTCTCACTTGCCAGTCAGGTATGTCAGACGGCAGTTCTGGCTAACGAAGCGTTTCTCGGCCGTCGTGATGGACACTGGGCCCATCATGGTGATGCCGTTGATGTTGCCCTGTTAGTCATGGCCCACAAATTAAACATTATTCGTGCTGACTTGCTAAACACCCACACAGAAGTCGCGACCATTCCCTTTCAATCCAGATTGCAATTATCGGCCAGTTTTAACCGTTGTAATAATCAACATTCTGCTTATGTGAAAGGCGCGCTTGAACGTTTGCTCCCTTTATGTGCCCACATGGCAAAACATGATGGCGTGGTCGCTATCGACAACGCATTACTGGAACAACAGGCCGATGCACTTGCTCAGCAAGGCTACCGCGTGATAGCCCTGGCTTCTGGCACGGTAGAAAAAACGACAGAAGATTTCTCAAAGAATAATTTGTCCGGCTTAACCCTTGTTGGTCTTATCGGCCTGATAGACCCCCTTCGTGAAGAGGCAAAAATAGCGGTTGAAGCTTGTGCGGAAGCCGGTGTGAATGTTGCGATGGTCACAGGCGACCACCCGGTCACAGCGCTGGCAATCGCTCATGAGCTCAACCTCGCTCATTCTAACGACCAGATTGTGACAGGGCCGCAGTTGAAAAAGGTCACCAGCGACGAAGCCTTTGACGAACTGACCAGAGAAGCAAAAGTATTTGCCCGTGTTGAGCCCGAGCAAAAACTTCACATCGTTCAATCACTACAACGCAACGGACATTATGTTGCGGTGAGTGGCGATGGCGCCAATGACGCCCCCGCATTAAGAGTTGCCCACGTTGGCGTTGCCATGGGAGAAAAAGGCACCGATGTGGCCAGAGAAACTGCAGAACTGGTGATCACCGATGATAACTTTGCTTCTATTGTTGCAGGCATTGAAGAAGGCAGAGTCGCCTACTCCAATGTTCGCAAAGTTATTTTTCTGCTGATTTCAACTGGCGTGGCTGAACTCGTCATGTTTACCCTTGCTTTGATTGCCAATATCCCTATCCCCTTGCTGGCCGTCCAGTTGCTCTGGTTAAACCTGGTGACCAATGGTATTCAGGATGTCGCACTGGCCTTTGAACCCGGCGAAGGTAACGAACTGAGCTACCCACCACGTAAGCCTTCTGAAGCCATCTTTAATCGAATCATGATCGAACGTGTGGTGGTGTCAGCAATTGCGATTGGTTGTATTGCTTTTTTCCTTTTCCAGTCTTTACTTAGCGCCGGAATGCCAGTTGAAGATGCGCGAAATAGCACTTTATTGCTTATGGTACTATTTGAAAATGTCCATGTGTTTAATTGTCGCTCAGAAAATCGCTCAGCCTTCCGCCATAATTTATTACTTAACCCGCTACTCCTGTTTGGAACGCTCACCGCCCAACTCATTCACATTGCCGCTATGTACATCCCCTGGCTGAAAGACGTCTTAAAAATTCAACCGGTATCGCTGGATCACTGGGGAACATTATTGCTCATGGCACTTAGCATTTTGCTGCTCATGGAATGCCATAAGTTCTTTCGGCGAAAGTATCCCGTTTCGTAAGCTGGATAAAATAGCACTTCATTAACCTCATAAACTCTGAACGAATTCATCAAGGCAAGAAATACTGAGGTAAAACAGCAATAGAAACTTTACCTGACAGGAAACAATCTGGCAGAAAAAATCGGTGAACTGAATTTAACCTGACAGACATGATCTTGAAAAGCTGGTAACTACCAGATCGGTTCTGAATTGCTACAATTCAAGTAGTCTTAAATGATTGGCTTTCCCACCATTTCAAAATTCTCAAAGCTCGGAGTGTATTCCATCGACTTTCTTTGCCAACTTTTTCCATCTCAAAAAAAACCTTACCCGGATATTTAATCTCCTGTTTCCAGAACCCTTCACTTGTCTTTTTTTTGGTAATAAGCGCTATCGCATCACTCATACGCTTGTCCTTCCTTACTCCTTTGTCCTGAAAATAATCTAAACACCTTATGATGTCGTAATGCCAACGTGGTGGAAATGAAAACTTTATCATTTTAGTATCGACGGTTTCCCAGGTTGTGTTTGATTTATACAAGTGATGTTTTAGTAAAAACTCAATCCCTTCTTTTTGTTTTTTCTGAATTAGCTGAATAAAAATGCCATCAGAACACGCCTTCTCATACTCCCAGAGTCCCTCTAATACAGAGATGGTTGTGTGGAATGAACTATGCGTGGCTCCTCTATAATATTCGCAGTTCCAACCATTATCGGACATTTGAGTTGAAACTAAATAATCGACCATTTGATCGATACGCGCGTCTTTAATTTGAAAGTGACATAACATGGATAAAAGCATTCCTGTCACACAGCATTCACCCTGTTTCCAGGTTTTCCAATAATTTATCCCGCCATCTTTGATGTAGAAGCCCTCTTCAAGAAGAATTCTACACGCCTTTTCAATATTTTTGTCATTCTGCGCACCAAAACGCTTTAGTAAAAGCAACGTGTAAAAAGTCGATGTCCATTTGGGAGAGTAAAGCGCATCAGACCAGGTTCCGTTTTTTTGCTGAAGGTCCATAAAGCGCCTGCCCCAGCCTTCATTCAGGACTTTCTGTTTTTCTTTATCAATAACTTTAACATTTGCATTAACCAAATTCCTGAAAGTTTGATATCGAATTGAAGGATCGCCTTCCAGCAACCATTCTATTTGATTTTTATAGTTTTCTTGAAAATCCATAGCGACAGATCCCCGCGAGTAGAATTTTTCTGATATTAGTTTTTCTGATATTAGTTTCTTGTCGTTCAGAACCTGGAGCAGGTATTAATCATTATCAATTAGCTTTACTCACTATCGCGCCCAGCTCGATTTCAATTAACCAGTCAGGATTAATAAAACGACTCACTTCCATTATTGTATCAACGGGACGTATCTCTTTAAAGAACTCTCCACACACACACTTTAGCAGCTTTTTCCCAGTCTTCAATGTTGGTTAGCAACAGACGTGCGCGAATAACATCATTTAGACTCAACCCCGTTAAACGGTCTTATGCCACTTGTTAACCTGAGCAAATGACGGCACACTGTCAATTATAAGCCCGGTGAATAAATAAAATAATGACTATCAGACAAAATAAAGCACCGCATAAAGACGAATGTGCTCTTCCTGATAAGTATATTCATTATGATGAAGACAAATATAAAAAGAAAAGCAATAACTATGAATTTTAAACAGCTTAAATTTCGCTATTCGTGGCGTCCTTACCAACAAAGAGTCATTGATGCCATAGAACAGCATTTAGACGATGACCGATTGCATGTAGTCGCAGCACCTGGTGCGGGAAAAACTACGCTAGGTCTGGAGGTCTTCAGAAAGCTCAAAAAACGCACACTCGTCCTTTCACCAACCCGTATAATCCGCGATCAATGGATATTAAGACTGAACGATTTCATTAAAACCAGTGACGTCACTAAACTCGACTGGGTCAGCAACAATATAGACGAGCCAGAAATACTAACCTCTATTACCTATCAAGCTTTGCATTCTAAATTATCTGCTGATTTATCAAATGTTCCAGACGATGAAGAAGAGACAGTCCTGGATGACAGTCTGGATGAAAAGCCTGATAATGAACCAGGCTCAACCGATGTCAATGAGTTTATAATAAGCCTGCAGAAAAACAACATCGAAGTAATTATTATGGATGAGGCACATCACCTTAGAGCTGAATGGTGGCGAGCACTGGATAAAATTTTTGAAGCATTACCCGGTTTAACTTTAGTATCACTCACAGCGACACCGCCGTATGATTCTCAAGGCCACGAGTGGAGTAAATACGAGCAGCTTTGTGGCCCCATTGATGAGGAAATTTCGGTTCCTGAACTAGTCAAAGCAGGCACACTTTGTAGTCACCAGGATTTTGTCTGGGCGGTTAATATCAGTCAGTCAGAAAAAAAGCGTATCAAAGAATACGATGAACGTGTCTCAACTTTATGTCATACGCTTTTCAATGACTCGCAATATCTTCAACTGATCTTAGACCACCCCTGGTTAACAGACGATGTAGTCGATAGTGATGTAATAAAGCAGCCTCGAATAGCGATAGCTATTTTGTCATTTATTAAGTCGAAAGAGCTGGATATTCCTTCATCACTTAGTTCACTGCTTGACCTCACTAAAAACGATATTCCCGAGTTAGGCCGTCATTGGTGGCAAGTGTTGCTCGAATCGGTATTATTCTCAAATACATTCGAACATACAGAAGATTCACGCGAGTTCATCACTCAACTGAAGAAACAACTTCGTTCATCTGAGTTATTACATAAACGAGAACTATCACTCGAACGCTCTCGTCGACTTGAGCGCTCACTTTCTTTGAGCGCGACAAAGGTTGAAGGATGTGTATCGATCCATAAACTGGAGTATAAACATCGCAAGGATAATTTACGTCAGGTTATTTTGACCGACTATATTCGCGATGAAGCACTGATTTCTGGTATTAACACTGGTGAATTAAACTTAGGTGCCTGACCTGTCTACAAAGGCATTATCACCAGTTCTGAAATCGCTAATCAAGCAGCTATGCTTTCAGGCCGATTAAGTATTATTCACCGCGATCAAGTAGAAGCGTTATTCGCACTTGTTGATAGAAAGCGCGTTACCGCTGATAAGTTTGAAGGCGATGAATCTTTCTTCAAAATTTCAGGTCCACTCAATCAACTCACTTCAGCGTTTACTGCCCTGTTAATGACAGGCAGTATCAAAGTCTTAGTAGGTACTCGTTCTCTGCTTGGTGAAGGTTGGGATGCACCTGCAATTAATTCATTAATTCTGGCCAGTTCAGTTGGTTCATTTATGTTAACCAATCAAATGCGTGGTCGAGCAATCCGTATCGATAAGAACACTCCCGATAAAATCAGCTCTATCTGGCACCTGGTTGCTATTGATACCGAAAGTCAGAGTGGACATAGAGATTATTATAATCTCAAAAACCGTTTTGAAACATTTGTAGGTCTTTCAGAAAAAGAGCAAACTATCGAAAGCGGTTTTGAGCGTTTAAAAACAACAGAACTGGATAAGCTAAAACAGGGGAAAAATGAACACAGTGCGGTCTCTGGAAATAACCGGCAGATGACAAGTCGCTTTGAAAAACGTGAGCGCATTGCAAAGCGCTGGAAAGAAGCACTCGCTCTCGATGAGACAGCCAGAGTAATCCCATCAGTTAAAGCTCCTACCGTTCCAGGTATTAGATGGTTTCACTTTAAAAATACCTTTAAGTACCTTTCACTCCAACTAACTGTACTATTTAGTATAGTCTGGACCATTGCTTTACATCTGATTCGAAAGCCTGAATTGGCGTTAACGGTGCTCATGGTTGGCCTTATTGCAGTATTGTTATACAAGTTACCCAAAACCCTCAGCATTCTCAGGACTTTCTTTTGTCACCTGCCAGTTGATGGGGCGATAAAACAAATTGGAGTTGCTTTATGTAACGCCCTGTGTCAAACCGGGTTAATTGAAACTTCATTCAGAAGGCTCAAAGTGACCACCCATAAAAACATGGACGGCACATTTTATCTGGCGCTTTCCGGAAGCACTTTTTACGAGTCATCTTTATTTGCAGATTGTTTAGCGGAAATACTAGCTCCAATTGACAGCCCTCGTTATCTGGTGTTCAGGGAAGGGACAGTCTATGGGCTAAAACGAGATGACTATCACGCGGTTCCACTTAAATTAGCTGTTAAAAAAGAATATGCACAAATATTCTATAAAGCATGGTGCCGTTACGTTGGACCAACGGAGATGATATATACACGTACTAATCTGGGGAGACAGCGATTATTGCAAGCAAAAATGCGGGCATTTTCTTCAGTATTTGAACGCAAGGTAAAGCGGCAGGACCGGTGGCAGTAATAACTTAAGTCTTCCTGTGAAGAAAGGCTACAATGACTTTATTCAAGAATTATTGTAGACAAACCGTCGCCCTCGAAAAGGGCGACAAAAACTTATCAAAATTCAGGATTAAAGGAAAACCGCTCTAGCTCCTTTCGCAGACGTTTATAATACATAGGGATCCCAACCCAGGAATAAATAACTAAACCTATCCAGGCAAAAGATATCAGGCTTGAAACGGTTAGATATTCAAAATCTTCAAAGATTTGCGCTGCTAACATAAAGACCAGATATCCAGAAATTAACACTACTGAAGATTGAACGTTAGAAAGAGAAGCCATCCAGGCATTAAATCGCCACCAGCCACCGAGAATAATATTCCTTCTCATTTTTATATCACAAAACAGTCTCAATGCAGAATTAGAATCTGGATTTTGTATTATGACAAACGTTGCATGATACTCTGCTTCCTTTAAATTACCTTGCCTGAGCTTTATTTTTCCCATTAAGATATTGGCAGCCTCGTCCTGCGGATCAATTGATAATGAATCCACAGCATACTTTTCAGCCGTTTTTATATCACCTTTAGCAAAAAAGTACTCTCCATAGTAATGCGCAACAGTTACCGAACCAGGTTGAAGGTTTGCCGCAATATCAATACAAGCTTTAGCCTCATCGTATTTATTAAAAACCAGGTAAACATCACTTTTTAACAGGTGCGCGTCAAGATACTCAGGTTCTAACTGAAGTGCTTCATCACAAGACTCTAACGCACTCTTTGTTTTATTTCTAAGCAAGTTAATTCGCGCTTGTAATACATAGAATAAGGCGTTTTGCGGTTCAAGATTAAGTGCAATTGCTAACTCATACTCAGCCGCATAAAGTCTTTTTTTCTCCAGCAAACACCCTGCGAGTAGACCATGACAATCTGCAGAATTGGGTTCTTCAGCTAACAGTTCCCTTAATAAGTCAATTGCTCTATCTATTTGTCCGCGATGAAAACATTCGCTCGCCATTGTATATTTGTGCTCTTGCATCGACTTACTCCTTTCTCGTATAGGAATAAATTTCATACGGAATTGATTGTTTAAACACGACCAGATATAGGATGAGAAAGAAAGCGCCATTCAAGATTATTCTAACATATTGAGCCAATGACTTGAGCTGATTAAACGGTTCAAGTTTACTAATATGAATGAATAACTCCATTAGACCAAACAATGAAATAATCCCAATAACTGAAATTGCAATCTCCTTTTTCAGGGTAGGACTTCCCATTAAATAACCATTAACAGCTAACCATAAAAAAGGTAACCACCATCTTCCAAAATAGGGAGGAGCCCAAAAAAGGGGTAAAAATATTGCAACAAGCAAAATAATAACAGGGTCGACAATTAAGTTTTCTGACTGTTTTATTTTGGGTTCATCGATAATATGATAATAACTCATTATTTACTTTCCATGCTTTTTCAAGAAACTCAAAACTTCATCATAGCGACCACCTTCATTGGCATATCTCGCGTAGTTTCGGGCGGTAGTTAACCACTCAGTAGTAGTAGAACGTGCTTCTTTGATCGCATTTTTAAAATGTTGGTTTGAAATGACGACTTCGTTACCCGCTTCAATCGATTCATCTATTGCTTCATCAGCAGCCATTTCTACAAGGTTGTACAAATCTGCACCAGAGTAACCGGTTGCTTTTGATGCAATTGACGAAAAATCAATATTGCTCTCTGCAGGGCGACCTTTAATATGGTGCTCTAAAATAGCCTTACGTGCAACTTTGTCTGGCGGCGGAACAAAGAACATTCGATCAAATCGGCCTGGTCTTAAAAATGCAGCGTCAACAGCCCAGGGGACATTAGTTGAAGCCAGCACCAGTACCCCTTCATTGTTCTGACTAAAACCATCTAGCTCCGTTAAGAATTGACTAACAACATTCGCAGAGGAGCTATTTCTACTATGTTCTCGTTTGCCTGCCAGCGCTTCTATTTCATCGAAGAATAAAACACAGGGTGTGCTAGAACGAGCCTTTTCAAATATTGTATGCAACTTTTGTTCGGACTCACCAATATACATATCGAGCACGTCTGAAATTTCAATGTTGAAAAATGACGCTTTACACTCTCCAGCAGTCGCTCTTGCAAGTAACGTTTTTCCACACCCCGGAGGACCATAGAGTATGACCCCTCCACCAACCTTTTTCTTAAATTTCTGAAATAAAGAAGGCCTTTGAAAAGGCATAATAATCTTTTTACTAATTTGTTTTTTAATGTGCTCCAAGCCAACAACGTCTGAGAAATCTGAAGTATCCTGGCGATAACGAACCATATCCGTAACCGAAGCAAGATCCATTTTTTCAACAACTTTTAATTTTGGCTTATCATCATTGTTAATCTGTGCAACTTTAACTTCCACATTAAAAGTTCGGTTTAATGCGTGAGATTCCAAGCTACTGTCAGCTTCAATTGCTGAGCAATATAATTTTCTGGCTTGCTCTGGCTCGCCGGATTCGTTAAGACATTTAGCAACTAATATCTTATGCGACAACAGTTCCTCAGATAATACGTTTCGTGCCGTTTCATGTAATTCGGCCTGGTACAGTGCTTCAGCTAATTTGAGCGACTCACTTTCATCTAATGTTTTCTGTGCTTGTTGCAAATACAGTGCTATTTCAGATTCTTCTCCTGACTCAATTAATGCAAAGCAAATTACCTTTGCAAGCTCATCAGAAGGAGCAACTTGAAAAGCACTCTTTAACCCGGTCAACGTATTAGTATCCATATCTTCCCATTAATTTGGTTATATAAAAAATATAACCTCAATCGCCACTCAGAGCTTTGTTAATATTTTATATCGTATTAAATCTGATGATGTTTTATACAGGATTTTTCAGAACGGGTAAACAACTATCAATAATTGAACCTGTATACAGCTACCCTATCAACCAGCCTATAATATTTATCTTTCGTTTAGCGCTTCTAACGAGTTGTTATTTATGTCGGTTATTACATCCAGCCATTTTTCCTGGCTATTTCTATTTGCTCAAGCTTCTCAATATGATTCTTATTCTTTTCTTCAAATTGAACGTAATTCTTATGCACAGCAAAATATGGACCCATCCAGCCTTCCTCGTGTGTGAAGGCCATGGTCCATGACATGTTCACCGGAAACACATATGCATCTATGTAATTCAGATTACTGGGTTTTTTATTAGTTAAAAAGGCTTCACCGTCTTCCGACATCACTACATATGCAGGTGATTCGTGTTTTTTGTACGCAGCTTCGGCCAAGTCACCTTCTACTGATGGGTAACCTTCACCACAAAATATATGCCACTTGTATTGTTTAATATTCAAGCCAGGCTTGTTTTTACAGAATGCAGCTATCCACTTCTTTTCAATGGCTTCAACTTCGGAGCTACCGTAAACTTTTAACAATTGCTCAGGCTTAATTTCTATAAATGGCTTCATGACCTACTGTTTATCACTATTTAAATCATACTATCTTAGTAAATAAGAGGAGTTAAACTCCTCTTATTTGTTTTAGTTTGAGATATTACGGGTAATCTTAACCATATCCTTCATTACACCTTTGTTGTGGTCAAATAATCAGGCCACTCTTTTAGAGGTTTTCCATGGGTTGACTTTCTGTTATTGAATTTGGCTGTTATTGATTTTGGCTGCTATTGGTTTTTGCCTCTGTTATTACACTAAAGTGCACCTTATAGTCGACTAGGAAAACGGTCTGATTCAACGCTACAATCAAATCTATCAAGTTATAAATTGATAATACTTATCCAGATAAATATTGGTGAGTTCAGCTTGTTGATAAAATGCGTTGTGACCATATTCATCATACCAGGCAAGCCGTAAATCATCATACTCTAGCGCCATCAATTCAATTAGTGAACGGGAGATCACTGTTTCTTTTTTACCATGCAATACTAAAATTGGGATCTGCATTTCGATGAGTCTTTTCCTTGCACTAAAATTATTTATTGTTTTTAAATTGATAGAATTAGCTGCTGGCTGGGTATGTCGCCGGTTGATGCTCTCAATAACACTGTCTTCCTGATATCGGTTTGCAAAGTAATCGTATTTTAGCTGCTGCTCAAATAATCGCTCTCCATCAAAGATATACTGCTCGATAGATTGCTTCATCAGTTCTTCTTCATTTGACTGGCTTTCTTTTGCCGCTAGCATTGGATTGCTGTCGTAAGAACCACAAAGTATCAAATTTGCATCAGCTATCTTAAAACGTGCAATAGTGCCTGCCTGGATCATGCCCCCGAGTGAATGACCACACAAAATTGGGCTGGTTAGCTGGTGGTGATTTATTATCTGTTGATTGAGCTCAATTAAATCTGAAAAAACATAGTTAGTTGTATCGAGTTTTGAATGGCCATGCCCCGGTAAATCATATGACAACACTGTGTGACCTTGTCGACTGAAATACTCCATGAGTCCCTGGCCACAAGTATCATTTTGAGTATTACCATGGACAAAAATAAAAGGGCGTTTGTCTTTTTCGCCAGGTTGGAAATTTATAGCGATAGATTGCAGGTTAAAAACATTTTTCACTTTACTTCCTCCATTATTACTAATTGGGTGGCTATGTTAATGGGATTCTATCCATCGTTGAACATCTGCTCGCACAATTGACATAGGTCTTGCGCCAGGTATCAGAAGCACGTCATGGAAAGCTTTCAGGTCGAATTTTTTACCGAGCGCCTTTAGCGATTTTTTTCGTAGTTGATTAAACTCCAGCATCCCTAACTGGTATCCCAGCGCTTGCCCCGGTAATGCCATATAACGTTCTACTTCGGCAGCTACAATCGAAATGGGGGTACCGGTTATGCGATGGAAGTAATCAATTGCTTTTTCTCTACTCCATTTTTTAGAATGGATCCCGGTATCTACTACAAGTCTTACTGCGCGATACAATTCGGCTTGTAACCGTCCCAGATTTCCCCAGGGATCACCTTTGTACAAACCCATTTCATAAGCAAGGGCTTCCGAGTAGAGTGCCCAACCTTCTGCAAAGGCGTTGAATGGTGCAATTTTTCTTAACAAGCCTGTGTTTTTCTGCGTCATATTTATTGCGAGCTGGAGATGATGGCCGGGAATTGTTTCGTGAAAAGTTAAGGTTTTCAGAGTGAATCTGGGTATGCTCGACATGTCGCGGAGGTTGATTGAGAATATCGCTGGGCGCTCTCCGTCAATCGATGGCGCAGAATAATCTCCCGCAGGCGCACCGGGTTCCATAAGCTCTGGAATACGATGTATTTCAACCTGTTGTTCAGGTATCGTCGCAAACCAATTGTGTGCCTTGAGTTGAGCATTCTTAAGGTTTTTTCTTAAATTTGCGAGCAGTTCTTCGCGTCCCTTATCAGAGTTCTGATACAGAAAACGCTGTTCTGTCGCCAGCTCGGCCATGCGCTCTCCAACGGTTCCCAATTTGAGACCTTGTAGTGTTAGAATTTCATTCATCTCTGTGGCAATACGGTCAACCTCGTTCAGACCTATATTGTGGATTTCTCTGGCAGATTTTTGCGAATCGGCCTGATAAAGAATACGGTGCAAATAGAATTCTTTTCCCCCTCGCTGCGCCCAGACACCATCGCTGTAACTAGCCTTTGGTTGTAGTTCTTTCATCAAATTCAAGACCTTTCGATAGGCTGGAAAAACACAGTCTTCGACGGCATTTGCTGTTTGTTTTATGAGTAAACTTTTATCCATCTTAGTGAGCGTATCAATCGAATCTAAACGCTTAACAAAGCTGGTCACTAAAGGATGTTTGTCGGCTGTAGAGGCAATAAAGTCAGTCAAAAATTGAAGTGTCTTAGGAAATAGTTTTGCCGGTAACAAGACACCGTCTTTGTTATCTTGTCGAACTTTTTGCATCACTTGTTCAACCATTAATGGAAAAGCATGCAACCGTTCGATGTAAGCCCTGGCGTCGGTTTTACTTTTAAGTCGCTGTCGTGCCTGCATCTCCTTTGGAATATCAATCAATGGACCTATAAGCTGGTTAACGATGTAAGGCAAGTGACCGGCCCAGCTATCAATATAACCCGCCGGAAAATATTTATAACCCGCATAATAATTGCCAATTTCAGAGAGTATTGCGACATGGCGCTGTTTATCTGAAGATGCATTTGACAGGTCTGCTTTTGATAGAGTTTGTGACGCATTAAACATGAGTTGCTGCACTCGTTTCATGCTCGCCGATGAATAGTCTGGTAACCGCTGATTGTAGTCACCGCCTACAAGGTGCGGATCAACATCCATTGAAGTTGATAATATTGGTTGCATATACATAAAGCGGCTAGTTTGATGCTCAATAAAGTCTTGAATATTATCTTCTGAGTAGTTATTGGTGTTTGAAACCGTTGCATTTGTGTCAGCTGGTAAGCCACAAAATGTGGCCAGCCAGACTAACTGTAAAATTTTGAATTTAATATCCATCTGTATCTCCAGTTTATTTCGCTTTGCCACAAAAAAGTATGGGCTGCTGTCTGTCCTGATAATTTATTTGTCCTGATAACTTATTTGTCCTGATAATTTATTTGTCCTGATAGCTTATTTATCCTGGTAACTTATATGTCCTGATAACTCATTAAAATGCTAAACGTTTAAGAGAAAAGTGTAACCTGGCGAGCAGAAAACAACCGCTAACAGCCAGGCCAAGACCAATTCCCATCCAGATCCCTTTTAACTGGAAGTTCGCCATCAATAGCCAGGCGACTGGTAACCCAATAAAACAATATCCAACCACGGTTATAACGGCTGGTGAACGCACAATATGCATCCCCCTCAGTATATTTAATGCCGTCAATTGCCACGCATCGACCACAAAACAACTCGCCGCAACCAGCATTACTTCCGGTAGTATATTGACTAACTCGGTGAATAAATTATCTCTGGATGAGGCAAATGCCCTGATCAATAGTTGAGGGTATAACACAACAAGACTCGCGATAAGAACACTGGTCAAAGTCGCTAGTAGCAACCCGCCGATGGCGGTCTTCTTGAGTGTACTTTTTGTGGCTTTTGCACCAAATTGAGTACCTATGATTATTGCGGTAGCTTGCGCAAAACCGAAAACGATATTCCAGGAGAAACTTAATACTTGTAAGGCTATCTGATGCACCGCTAAAAACACCGTGCCAAGAGTGCCTGCCATTAAAGCGGCACCTGAAATAAGAGTAAATTCGGCTAGTGTCGCTAGAGCAACCGAAAGTCCCATTTTCATTATTGGGAACACCGACGACAGTTTATATTCTTTCCATAAACCCCAGGGCCGAAAGTGTCTGTATCTGGACTGATTAAACAACCAGTAACTAAAAACAATAACCGTTAACAGACTCGCCGCAGTTGTCCCCCAACCCAATCCAGAAATACCCAAATTAAGGCTAAATGCAAACAGATAACTAGCTACAAAATTGAGCAACACAGTAGTTATTGAGAGCCACAATATAACCTGTGGAGTTCCAGATACTACCGGTAAGGATCTAAGAACCAATAATAACAGTGTTGGCAAAATTGACCATTTCAAGCTATGGATATATTCCATCGCAACGTTCGTTATGGTTGGGTCCTGGTTTAGTAAAACAAACAGTTGTGGCATCAGGTAAAAAACAGGTAATAAGACAAGACATATCAAACCCGATAGTAAAACCCCTGATTTGAGCAAGCGACGGATATCGATATCTTTGCCTGGGCCCAATTGACCTTGTCCACTAAGAGTCGCCAGCAAGTTGGTCACAACAGACACCATACTGCTGCTAATAACAAATAAAAACGAAAATATCGCGCCAGCAAGACCGCCGGCAGCAATTTCTAGTATCCCCATCTTTGACATCATCCAGATGTCAGTTAATACCATTAATTGGAAAATTAATTGTGAGATGATTATTGGGAATGCCAGAATTGAAATCTTTTTCATCACTTACCCCTTTAAAAATCAGCATTAATGGCAAAGTAAACCATTGATTATTATCTTTCAAACGATGTTTATGCCATCATTGCATGCAATAAACTCATGCAGAGAAAAGCGATGCAACGTCACTTACTTAAACGCCACTCTAGATTACCCAACTCTTTGAATGGCTTACGTTTTTTTGAAGTGAGCGCGCGTTATCTAAGTTTCACTCACGCAGCCATGGAGCTGAATGTTACTCAGAGCGCAGTTAGTAGACAGATCCGTCAGCTTGAAGATTGTTTGGGGTTTGAGCTGTTTGTTCGTTTACACCGTCAATTACAACTGACCAATGAAGGCAATGAATTAGCCATGTTGCTGGGTCGGCAGTTTGGCGAACTGAATCGCCTTATTCATCAGTTAACCCCATCTCAGCAACATGAGTTGAATATTCAAGTAGAAACGAGTCTGGCAGTTTGTTGGTTAGGCCCGCGTTTATACAAGTTTCGTCAGCTTCATCCAGAACTGCAGGTAAACTTGACCGTTTCAGGTTTTCAAAATGGTGTTGACGTTAGCCTGAAAGGCGGAGGATTTGATATAGCAATATTTGGCGAAAAATATCCAGACACCAGCTATGTTAATAATGTAATTCGTGAAGAATATATGGCCCCAACTTATCACCATTCACTTAATAAAGGACGGACTCAGTTATCCATTGAACAAACGCTGGCGCTAACTCATATTCATCCAACCCTGGATCGCAGTGATTGGCAACATTGGTTACATCAAACCGCTCAACAAGATTGTAATGATGAAAGAGGAATAGTGTTTAACAGTTTAGATTTGTCTATTGGTTCCTGTATGGCTGGAGAAGGGGTTGCCATTATGGATTTAATGCTGGTGCTCAAGCAGTTACAGCAAGCCGATTTATATACACCAAGAGATGTAACAATCACCCATAGCTCATGGAAGTACTATTATTTCGTTCCGCCAGAGGTGGCTCAAACAGCAGAAATAACAGCCTTTATCAGTTGGCTAAAAACGGAGACAGAAGCTGATCTATCTATTCTGGCGAGACTTGCAGATCTGCACCATTGGAGAATGATTCAATGACACCTCCCCCCCTTACAAAGGCCATTCGGAGAAAGTAATTACCAACGAACATTACTCGTACCTTTCTGCCCTCTGAGATAAATACCGTGACTGGTAGAAATGGGCCAGACAGCTGCGGGTTGTGTAAGGGAAATATGCTTCTCAGAGACTGCCCCGTAAAACGCTTTGAATACGCAACGATTGGTACAATGATAAAAACCCGGTATTTCCTTATCGACAATGTTCTCTCGTGCTATAGCCACTAATATCTTCCCTGATATTTTTACTTAATTTGACAATTTACAGCAACATTATCAACAGATATTCGTTCGTTGCTTTGTGCGAGTTTTTCAACAGGTTGACGGTCTGTTTTTGGTTTATATTCATAAGATTAGGCAAGTTTCCCGAAGCTCACCGAAAAATTCTAAAAGCTGGGCTATGTTCCTTATTTGTAACTTTTTCATCCTCCCTTCATAAACTATTTTTAAAACAATCTATACCAAACTAGTAGCAGTCCTTGATTTAACAAAAGTTGACGTTTATTATTAATGTAAGATTATTTCTTACATATGTCATTTTTAAGTAATAGAGGTAAATCATGGCTCGCACAATGACCGTAGATACAGGGGAAGACCTCAGAGACTTTGTCGAGAGCCTGGTTGAGTCCGGTAATTATAAAACCAATAGTGAAGTTATTCGTGATGGCTTAAGACTGCTACAGGAAAAACAAGCGGCCTCAAAACTTGAAACGCTACGCAAATTAATTGATGAAGGCGAAAATAGCGGCGATCCTGTTGATTGGGATGTTGAAGATTTCTTAGCGAGAATGAAATCTAAAAAACACTAACTATGGAAAAAAATAGAGCTTTCCGACTTCGCCCTGAGGCAGAACAAGACTTAGAAAAAATATACGAATACAGTGTTCAAGAATTTGGATCTGAACGAGCTGAGCGCTATATCAGAGAGCTGAACGATGCTTTTAATAAGATCGCTAATGAGCGAAATTCAGGTAGAAATTATGATTTTGTTCGACCTGATCTATTAGCCTTTAACGTAGTTTCTCATGTCGTATTTTTTAAGTCCTCTAGTTTTGGGATAACTATTCTGAGGGTGCTTCACCGATCTATAGACTACGGTCGGCATTTAGAATAAATAAGCAGTTGCACATTTTTATTTACATTCCAAAACTATCCTTATTTCGTTGACTATAGCTTGACTGTTTGTTTAGCAAGTTACCACTTTTAAGTATTTTATAATGAATAAAATATTTTGCAAATATTTCAAAAGTTCTACTTGCGGCTAGAAGCTGAC
>JADGFG010000274.1 GCA_016743995.1 Kangiellaceae bacterium
AGGTCTATTTGAACCCTGACAAATCAAAAATGATGGGCCAAACTAACAAGGCGGCATAATATTATAACTTTAGGCGACAACTAGCTTGAAAAATACCGTTCTGAATAGGATTATATTGTAATATGACCTCTTCTATCTTAAAGCGGACGTTGACAAAATTACTATGATAGTCTGTTATCGACCCAAAAGATGTAAACATACAGGATGGGCCCGTACTTAGTGTTTACATGACCGAATAAATTATTAAGGGATCATATCCAGCATGAACAATGTGCATAAAGAAATAAGGGATTGGATTCACGCTCAATCTCATTGGGTTCAGCTTGCGGCTACAAAAGTGTATGCCAAGGAAGAAGTCAAGGATGATCTAATCAACGAATTGCTGGTTCTATTGAAAACGAAAGAAGGCCAGTCAAAAATAAACAAGATCGACTTGGCAGGAATACACAAAGGGCCCTTAGCTTCGGCTGGCGATATTCGCATCTTGTCAATTGGCGAGATAGAGGGTATTGATGCACTCGCTCCTCGTTCACCTCTTCCTTTTTCCCCAAAGCTATCGGTAGTGTATGGGCACAACGGGTCTGGCAAAACTGGCTATGCCCGGATTATCAAAAAATTGTGTGGCAAACCAAATGCAGTAGACCTTCTTCCTAATGTTTTTGAAGACGCACCTCATAAAAGGCAGTGTACAGTTGTTGCTAAAATAGACGGAGCTGAAAAGACCTTTGTTTGGCAAGTGAACAGCAAACCTATAGATGATTTGATCCCCGTGGATGTCTTTGACAATCAAACAGGATTATTCTACATCGATAAGGAACAGGAAGTTAGTTATGTTCCAAATGAAGTCGGATTGTTTGAGCGGTTGGTTATTGTATTTCAGAGTTTGCAACAGAAGCTAAAATCGGAGCAAAATTCGATCCATTCAAAGCTTCCAGACAGACCAACTAAATTCGGACATAATAAGTATATTGTCGCGATGTTTGATCATCTGAAACATGATACAGATGTAAAAACTGTTGAAGGATTTTATAACTTTACGAATGATGACGAAAAGAAACTTGCTCAATTGGAGGAGCGATTGTCCGCATTGCCGTTAGACTTGGCAACTAAGAAGCAAAAGCGAAGTGCACAGTTGGAGCTTCTAATTAAACAGGTGAAAACTGCGGTGGAACTTGTTTCGAACGCATCAGTAGAGACTCTAGAGCAGTTAGAGGGTGACGCGCAGCAAAAGCGAAAGAGAGCAAGGCAAGCGGCTGATGCTATTGTTAACGAGACTAGCTTTGATGGCTTTGGTAATGAAACATGGAAAGTCATGTGGCAAGCAGCTCGAAAATATTCTGAACAAAATGCTTATCCCGGAGTTGAATATCCTGTTGTAGAACAGGACGCAAAATGTGTTTTGTGTGAGCAGAAGTTGGGTGAGACTGCGAAACATCGCTTGACTAAATTCGAAAGCTACATCACTGGTGAGCTTGAATCGTCCGCAACAACCGCTGAAACAACACTTGAGAATGCAATGAACAAATTGCCAGAAAAACCACAAGAAAGCGAGTTAGTGACTGCACTTCAAGCAGCGCAGTTGGATGAGGAAAATTGGCTTCCTATTTTTACCGTGGTGTGGGCTGAAATTGAAAACGTCGCTATCAACGAGAAAAATCGGGAGCGGCCTTCTCGTATACATTACGACCTTTCAAAGGATACCTTTGTAGAAATCGATACATTGATTGCTGACCTCAAATTAGAAATGCAACAGCACAACGAAGATGCTAGAAATTTTGATAAAGAAGCACTTAACACGCAAATTTCTGAGCTTAAAGCAAAAAAATGGGCTAGTGGCTATATTCAGTCCATTAAGGACGAAATATCACAGTTGAAGAAAAAGCGTGAGATTGATGAATGGCTAAGATCAGTAAATACAACGGCTGTCTCGAAAGAGGCAGGACGAGTTTCTGAGGTTCTTGTAACGGACGCTTTTGTCACAAGATTTAATAAAGAGCTTAAACTACTAGGAGCATCAAAAGTAAACATTGAGTTAATAAAAACTAAAACAAAGTTGGGGCGAGTGCATCATAAGATTAAGCTGCATGGGCTTAATAGGCAGCAAAGTCGAAGTAAAGCAATGAGTGTGCTAAGTGAGGGTGAGCAACGGATCGTTTCATTAGCTGCTTTTCTTGCAGACGTGACAAGCAAGCCTAACTCCGCTCCATTTATCTTTGATGACCCAATTTCATCTCTAGATCAGACATATGAAGAACACACTGTGAAGCGGTTGGTAAGTTTGAGCGCTGACAGACAAGTTATTGTTTTCACACATAGGCTTAGTCTACTGGGACAGCTGATTGATAAAGGTAACGCTGATTATCGCCATATCAGGCGTGAAGCTTGGGGATGCGGTGAGCATAGCGACCTGCCGCTTTTCGCTAAAAAACCGATTAAGGCGATCAAGGATTTGAAAAACTCCAAGCTTAGTGCGGCTAGAAAAGTCTTTGAAGAGCATGGTTCTGAAAGTTACTATCCCCTAGCAAAAGCTATTTGCAGTGACTTTAGGATACTGCTTGAACGGATCGTTGAATTTGACTTGCTTGCCGATGTCGTTACAAGGCATCGTAGAGAGATAAATACCAAAGGTAAACTTCATAAGTTAGCAAAGATAACCAGCGATGATTGTAAGTTAATTGAGCAACTTATGGGGTATTTTTCATGCTTCGAGCATAGCCACTCTGATGAGTTGCCCGTAGAGATTCCAGAACCAGCTGTATTGGATGCAGCGCTGACAAAAGTCATCGACTGGCATGCTGGTTTTAGTACTTAAAGGAGCTCGCTGTTATCGCTGGAGTAAGGGAAATAGGACTAATTTTTATAAAAATAGGATGATTGGAATATGAGTAGGGCTACTGGCGGATTAAGCGCAAAGGATAATAAATGGAATTAGATAGAGAGCAAC
Organism: Kangiellaceae bacterium; assembly: GCA_016743995.1. Classification (GTDB taxonomy): domain Bacteria; phylum Pseudomonadota; class Gammaproteobacteria; order Enterobacterales; family Kangiellaceae; genus Aliikangiella. The sequence continues at coordinate 2,945 of JADGFG010000274.1, forward strand.
TGTTTCACGACATAACCATTAAAGACTGGAAAGCAGTGTCGTCAGCACTTTATAAAGCATCAAGCACATTAAAAATAGATCCTATTGCTAAGCAAGCGTTAGGTATTTTTGAAGGTAAGTTTTTTGTAGATTTTAATAACACCCAACCTCTAAGCGGCTAGAACTATTGGAATATCCATCCTTACTAACCCCGGTTGGTACAAAGACTTAGCACCGAATTTACAAACAAGCTAATTGACGAAAAATTGATGCTTTTAAGGGACAGCAACCATCCTCATCTTGTTGTGGCCTAATTATTTGACCACAACACTCTTGGAATAAAATGAGCTTGATAGAGATGATGTGGTCGTTAATGAACGTAATAAATACCAGAAACAGAACTGTCGTAATAAAAATACTTTAGGTTGCTATGAACTTTGAACCACTACTAAATCAAATCTACAATATGCTATGGTATTTAGTGCCGCTTTTCATCTTAATGGCCGTTATTAAGTCAGCATGGTTTAAGGGGGTATTTGGTGAATTTCAAGTTAACCTGGCTTTTAAGTTATTTCTGCCAAAAGACGACTATCAATTATTTAAAAACGTCACCTTACCAACTAAAGATGGTTCCACCCAAATAGACCATATTCTAGTCTCCAGATACGGCGTATTTGTTATAGAAACAAAAAATATGAAAGGCTGGATATTTGGCTCAGAAAATCAAAAACAATGGACCCAGAAGATATTCAGACATTCCAGCAAATTCCAAAATCCACTTCATCAAAATTATAAACATTTGAAAACTCTTGAAGTCTGCCTGGATATAGAATCAAGCTCATTATTCTCTGTTGTGGTATTTGTTGGCGATAGTGAGTTTAAGACTGAAATGCCTGATAACGTTACATACGCCGGAGGTTGTATTCGCTATGTTAAGTCTAAGAGCGTAGCTCTGCTGAGCGATAAGCAAGTATCAGAAGTTGCGTCTGCTATTGAACAAGGAATGCTTAAACAAGGTTTTGCTACCAATAGAAAGCATGTTGCTCACGTGAAACAACTCGTTAAATCTAAACCCTCAACCGATACCTGCTCTAAATGTGGTTCTGATATGGTTTTGCGCGAATCAAAGAAAGGCAAACATGCCGGTAACAAATTTTGGGGATGTTCATCCTTTCCGAAATGCAGAAATATTCAACCTGCAAACCTGGGTTATGAAGATTAGCTCGTAAAACTCTTTAATTTACAGCAACTATCACTAGCATTGACGGAATATTTGCCATTGAACCACTAAAAAGGTAATCTAAAGCGATGTCATTATTCAGGCAAATAACCAGTTAATTAGGTGTAGAACTGAATAATCCAGCTATTTTCATCACTTAAATATCCTGCAATTAGTAGGACTACTGGTAAACAGTAAAAGCAGTAATCCTTCGTCGCAGCGCGGGAAAAGACAATCAATACAAAAAACAATAAATAGAACTGATTGATATCAA
>JADGFG010000275.1 GCA_016743995.1 Kangiellaceae bacterium
CCACCATACCCTGTTAATTTTTTTGAACCGGAGGTTGTGTTAAAATTAGAAAATTATAAAGAAAAAATTATTCAGGCAAAAAAGGCAGATAAGCCTGCTCCTTTGTGGCCAGAATACTGGTTACAAGAGCGCCTGGATAATACCTGGAGAGATACAGCCTTATCGACTTTTAATAATTGGCTGGGACTTGTTTATCAATTAACAGATAAAAATCGTAAAACACCTTTTATGCCAGAAGTTGACCCAGGTAATCCTTTATCTGGATTGTAGGGCGTATGTAGAAAGAGTTTTATCTTTTATACTAAAAGCATATACTTAATGATGTATACCCAAACCTCTTGAAAATTCAGGTTTCAGAGAGTTTGGGTATACAGGTTCTATGAATTGAATTCATTAAGTTAATTAAAGTTATTGTGAGGGTTAAGTAAAGTGAATAAACAAAATATGCTTGATATTTTAAGTGAGCTAAAATCAGAACTGGAAAGCGATGCATCTCTGGAAGTTTATCATCGACAAAAAATGGAAGCGCTGGCCAATGAAATTGACACTCGTATTAATAGTCCTGAAGTTGAAATGAGTGGTGTTGAGTTTGTCGTAAAGCGACTTAAGAGTGAAGTAGAAAGCTTGGAAGTTGATTATCCTCGGATTACAGATGTTGTTGGAAGGCTTTCTGATTTATTGTCCAGAATAGGTATTTAGGAATAATTCATTTTATTTTTTATCTCATATAATTAATAGTTTTTAATTAGCTTCAAATTTTTTGAAGTACTTAACAATATTAAACAAATTTACTTATTTTAATAAAATAATTTGATATAGTCTCAACACCTCAAGTTTCTATACTTTTTGTCGGTTCTTCTGAGGATACAGTCAGAGTGTTTGACGAGTAGGAAGAGCCAGAGTTGTAAACGGGTTTAATTAATATATGGACCGTTGATTAGAACCTTTTTAAGGTGGTTAAAATAATAATAATATGCGAAAAGAAGATAAATTAGAGAAAAAGTTTGCCAGAAGCAATCGGTTATATCAGAAATCTGCGGGTTGGTTTTTTACCGTTCGTCAGGGGGCAGAATTTGGTCCTTATGATTCACAGTGTAATGCAGAGAAAAGTCTTCGGAATTTTATTTCTTTCTTAATTTAAGGTTATCAGTATACTTTTTTTGTAGATTTTCATCAGGGACTATTATTTATTTGTTCCAGAGATAGTTAATTAAATTTAGTTTGATTTGAATATTATTAACGCGTTCACCTTGCGTTCAGCTTCATTACCTTACACTAGCCCTTCCTGAAAACTGAATTTTAACTGAATATGTCGAAAATATTGTGTGGAATGTGATTCTTGCACGGTGTTGAGCGTGATTTCTGTCTAGACTGTTGAGCAAGTAAGATGGAATCAACCTTAAGAGAAGAGAGTTTAACGCAATAAATGTCATTTAAAGCGACTATTGGTTAAAACAATATTTCGAATTGAAAGGTCTATTATGAGCAAGAACAAGCTACTGGAAACATTTGATAATCTTCAAAGGACTTTAAATAACGAACAAAACATGGAATTTGTTCGTCGAAAACGAATGCGAGCATTGGCAAGGAAGATCAGCTTAAAACTCAATCGTGGTCATTCTCTCTCCTTTAATTAATACTCTCTAATTGTAATAACTGTTTGTTTTATCAGATAAACTTTTAAGTTTTTTGCTAAGCAGCGTTGCTTGCATGACTTTTAGCGCTAACCTGCCTTCCATTTTGTTACCTGTGATATACTCACTCTTTTTATAAAAGAGTGGATTGATGAGTAAGCAATACGAAAGTTTTGAGCAAAAAGCCAGCTATGGTGTTGGTCGTAATATGGGCACCCAGTTAACAAGCCAGTCTTTTGAAGGCATTGATATTAATGCTGTTGCTGAAGGCCTTAAAGACGCGTTTAATCAGGTTGATAGCCCCGTTTCTCAAGCCGATATGGAAGCTGCATTTAAGCATGTTACTGAGATCATGCGAGCTGAACAGGCAAAACTGTCTAAAAATGCAATAGAAGAAGGTAAGCTGTTTCTGACGCAAAATTCAGAGAAAGAAGGCGTTACAGTGACTGAAACAGGACTTCAGTACGAAATATTAACCGAAGGTAGTGGTGATAAACCAGCTACAACTTCTACTGTTAAGACTCACTATCATGGGACATTAATTGATGGAACAGTATTTGACAGTTCTTATGAAAGAGGTCAACCGGCGGAGTTTGCAGTCAATGGGGTCATTAAAGGCTGGACCGAGGCATTACAGTTAATGACCATCGGTTCTAAGTGGCGTCTGGTTGTACCTTATGAGCTGGCCTATGGTGAACAGGGTGCCGGAGCGGCTATAGCACCTTTTTCAACGTTGATATTTGATGTTGAGTTATTGGAAATTGTTGGTTAATTCCGGGTTACGTTTATCGGATTTAGTCATAATGTAAAAAAGCGCTACGGCGCTTTTTTTATTCTGGTTTAAGTTAAAGAGAACCGACTAAGGTAAGAAAATGAGTGAGTCAGTATCAACAGAGATTGTTTGTCCCAGCTGCGGTCATTGTATTGATGTTAATGAAGTTTTATCACATAAACTTGATAAAGAGCTTCGAGCAAAATATGAGGCGAAAGCTGCAGAAGATAAAGAGGCACTCACTCAACAACTTGAAAGTCTGGCGTTAGAGAAACAGCGTCTTTTAGAGGCAAAAGAACTTCAGCAGGAAGAAATTAAGCTAGCTGTAGAAAAAAAACTCAATCTACAGTCAGAGGAACTGCAAAAGAAAATATATGCACAAGTGACTGAAGAGCAACATGAACAAAACAGAGCATTGCAAAATGAGTTAAATGAAAAATCAGAGAAATTGAAGGATTATAATAAAGTTATTGTTGATATGGAGCGTTTGAAACGAGAAAAGTCAGAACTAAAAGATGCCATTGAGGCTGAGTCAGCGAAAAAGCTGACGGCGCAGTTAATCCTTGAAAAAGAAAGAATTCAAAAAGCTGCGGCAGAGCAGAGTCGGCTTAGTGTACAGGAAAAAGAAAATGTAATAGAACAGTTGAAAAATCAACTGGATATTGCCAAAAGAAAAGCTGAGCAAGGTTCGACTCAATTGCAGGGAGAGGTTCAGGAGGTTGCTATAGAGTTATGGCTGCAAGAGCAGTTTCCGCTTGATATTATTGAGGAAATTAAAAAAGGTAGCCGTGGGGCTGATTGCTTACAGATTGTCAATACTTTAAGTCAACAGAACTGCGGAAGTATCTATTATGAAAGTAAACGGACACAAAACTTTCAACCGTTGTGGATAGAGAAGTTTAAAGAGGATATTCGAGAGAAGGGCGCTGATATTGGTGTTCTGGTTACGCAGAGTATGCCTGCTGATATGCCTGCGTTAGGTTTAAAAGAAGGAGTCTGGGTATGCTCATTCGATGAGTTTAAGGGGCTTAGTCTGGTATTACGTGAGTCGATGATCCGTATGAGTAAGGCTGTAGCAACTCAGGAAAATCGAGGCGAAAAAATGGTAATGTTATATGATTATTTAACAGGCAATGAATTCAGGATGCAGGTAGAAGCTATTGTAGAAGGTTTTTCAAAAATGCAGGAAGATTTGTCAAAAGAAAAACGTGCAATGGCTGCAATCTGGAAAAAGCGAGAAAAACAACTAGACAAGGTGCTGTTAAATACCACTCATCTTTATAGTTCTATTCAGGGAATTGCTGGAAGCGCCATAAAATCCTTACCAGCACTGGAACTGCCTGGAGCCGAATCTGAAGAGGCGTCTGAATAGTCTGGCGTCAATCGCCTGTTATTCTGATAAATTGACGATAAACGGAATGCCGGGCCATAGTTGCAGATGTAGGTCTACACGCCAGTTTTCAAGTATTTTTTTGTAGTCTGTTATCTGACTTATCTGAGAAGTTGTATCAACATTAATTTTTACTTTTCTTAGTTGTCCGGATGGCACTTCAAATCCATCAAGGTCGATTTCTGCAATGATATGACTGGTTTTTTCTACAAAAATTTTACTATTTTCGATAATAATATCGTATTCAGTCGGGTTATTAATTTCGACATTAAAAGACAGGTTACTAAGCGCTTTTCCACTGAGAAACTGAGAGATGGAAGGTAGTTCGTAATCGATGGAAGACCAGTCAACTTCATACTCTGCTTTTAATAGCTGGCTTTTATGATGCAGACTTGCAATGAGTCCGCCATGTAAAAAAGACATACCGATTAACAGGATTAGCACACTACTATAAGCTCTTATTTTGTTCTTTTTTTTCGGTGGTTTTGTATTTCGAATTTCTGGGATTAACTGACTTGCAATATGAGTACCTGCAGGGATAGCAAGAGTCAGGAAGATGATATTAGTTA
>JADGFG010000276.1 GCA_016743995.1 Kangiellaceae bacterium
TGGGTTTTTTATAGTGAGCCCGGGCCGGGAATATTTTTCCTTAATCGAAGCAGGATGTATTGTTTACCAATAAGTGAACAATATTATGTAAGTTTTAATTTCTATTATCGAGTGGATTTGAAAGACAAATTCAAACACTGGGAAAGTGCTGCCGAAGCTGCCGAAAAACGAATCATGGAAAGTATCCGAATAGAATCCGTTGGCACGAAATTACTGGAGTAAATGTGGGGTTATTAAAAAATTTACGGCGTGGTTTTCGTGGCGGGCCTGATTTTAGCACAAGTCACGATATTGTGGTTGTGTTGGAAGATACCTTATTGACAATAAGTTTGCCAGTTACGGATGTAGAACTTGTTGATGTTTCTCAAAAAACGAAGTTTCCATTTACAAAAAACGGATGGTTCGAAGCCAATGCTGAGCAGCGTCGGCAACATCATTTTGTTAAAGTTATTACTAAATACTGGGCCTACATACCGACAAGGTTCACTGTCTTATTTTCTCAACTCGGAACGCTTTGCTTTTCTGCAAAAATAAAGCGAATATTACCAGAAAAGAACATTGATGTTCAATGTCTCGATAGTCTCGGGAAAAGTGTTGTTGCCGAGTATCATGAGTTTTATAATTCGCCAGTGATTAGTAAAGATTCTTTTTTAGGAAGCAATACCAGGATTATTGCTGAAACACAAGATTACTACAGAAAGAACCATCCTTCATTTAGTGAGGAGCGAATTAAGGAGCAGGTCGAATTTTGCCTGGAATCTCGTGGCCATCCTTCGATATTGCCACATCAGATCAAGCGCTTCGATAATATGGAATGGGTTTATTATTGTGAGTCAGACTCACATTCTCTTAGCAGGGATCGAATGTATTGTTTACCGTTAAATGAGTATTACTACTTGTGTTTGAGTTTCAGTTGTTATGTAGATTGGGCGCATAAATTCAAATTTTGGGAAGGTAATGTTGAAGCTGCCGAAAAACGAATCATGGAAAGCGTTAAGATAGACAAGGTGAATGTAGGGTTGTCAGGCCATATTTCCGAATGAGTTGTTAATTAAATAATTTATTTTTAAAATTGAAGGTATACAGGCTGGTGGATGTAACACAACAGGGCGGTTTGCAGTGGATTCAGCCTCTGCGTTATTTAAAGGTACTGAGTCGGCTGTTATGGCCGCATTTCACAGTAAAACGGATGTAACCGTTTATTATTCAGCAACCTGTAGCGCCCTGGAAAACACCGCTGATATTAAATGACCTGTGTTGGCAATATACCCTGTTAAGAAGGTATATACTGATTTAAAGGCAGTGTGCCTTTAAATCAGACGAGGATACGACTATGGGTCAACAATCACTTTATGAGCGTTTAGGCGGTTATGACGGGATCACCGGTTTTGTTAATAATTTGCTACCACGTTTACAATCAGATTCTTTGCTCGGAAGGTTTTGGCAGAATCGTGGCACGGATGGCATCGAACGAGAAAAACAGTTACTTATCGATTATCTTTGTACCAACGCCGGTGGACCCGTTTATTATACCGGGCGCAATATGAAGCTTTGTCATGTGGGAATGAAAATTACTGAAGATGACTGGGCCACTTTTTTTAAACATGCAGGTGACACCATGCAGGCGTTAAAAGTCCCACAGCAGGAATGTGATGATGTTGTCGCTTTTGTCAGCAGTCTTAAAGATGATATTGTTGAGGTGTAATATTAACGGTGTTTGCATAAGTGGTGATAATTCAAGCTGCAAGAATTTAAATTGTAAGAATTCAAATCGTAAGAATTCAAGTCATTATAACTTATGCAGAGCACCTGTTTCTAATGACTGTTGTTGAAGTAAAACCTTTAAACAACGCAAATTGAGCAAAATAATAGCTACTCATAATGAGCAGATCAGCAAAGGGGATCGGTTGGTAAAACTTATTAATGCCCAATAAAGAGTCTGACAGGGCAAAACAGATACCGCCGGTTATTAGCCAGGGATTTGACTTTTTTGAGAGCAGGGTAAAGATGGCCATGGTTAAAAGAACAAGAATGTAAGCCAGCACCGGAATAAATAATTCGCCCAGTCCATCAGCAATAATCCAGAATATTAATGCCCCATAGATCAGGTAAAGGCCGATGGCCGACTCATATTTTTTCTCAATTGGCTTAAGGGTGAACAGATAACAGAGATGAGCGATAAAAAATGAACCAAGCCCAAAAATAAAGTAATTGATGCTGTCGTATTCCAGAAAAAAATCACCAACGGCTGAGCAGGCCAGGCCAGCAATAAAGGGTTTACTGATAGAATGAATAAACTGACTACAGGCATAAACTATCAGGATACAGACAGGAATGATTTTTATCAGCCAGCTAAACGGAAACGGCGTAAACTGAGTGGAAATAATAAACCCGACAGCGCAAATGAGATAAAGAATAGGAAATATTTTTTTCATGGCACTAAAACTAACATAATTCGGCATCAGTTTCTAACGCGGCTATAAGCAACAGGCTATTTGATAGTTGTATGAGATGTATCGGCTTGCTCTTTTCCTTTTTCTGGAATGCTGGGAATGGTTAAGGTGATTTTTAACCCGCCACGTTGACGGTTGTTAATTCTTATTTTTCCACCATGGGCCTCTATAATCTCTCTGCATAAAGGAAGCCCAAGTCCTGTTCCTTCCGCTTTTGTTGAGTAAAAGGGAAGAAGCGCATTGCTGAGATTATCTTCAGTCATTCCTTTGCCTCGATCTTTAATGATTATTTCAAAAAGTTCGTGACCTGGTTTGAGTTCCACTGTCACCTTGTCTGGCTCCGAACCTGACTCATGGGCATTTTTTATCAGGTTGATAATAACCTGTTGTATCTGGCCCTGATCACAGTAAATTTCTGCCTGTTTGTCATGAATAACTAACTGGAAGGGGCGTAATTGTTGCAGGTTATTTAAAAAACTTACTGGATTAACCGCCTGTATCTGCGGTTTTGGCAGTCTGGAAAATTTGGCGTAACCTTCCAGAAAAAGTTGCAGGTGTTTGGCTCTCTCTCCTATAGTGCTAAATATTTTCTCCAGCTGCTCATCATTTTTTCGATTGCATAATAACTGTCCCGAATGAGCCAGTGATGAGACCGGGGCTAGTGAATTATTCAGTTCGTGGCTGATGAGCCGAATCACTTTTTTCCAGGTGTTAACTTCCTGTCGGCTGATCTCTCTTGTCAGGGTCTTGAAAAGATAAAGGTTATGGCTTATACCATTGAGTAGAAATTGATTCTGAGTTAAGTGATAGGTTTCGTTGCCCTCTTTTTCGGAAACTGTAAACAGTCCACTGAGCCCTGAGTTAATCGAAAGTGAAAATTCTCTGGGTTGTTTTTTTAATAAATCATTCAGTTGAAAGCCATTAATTGCGTTGCCACCATTAAATAACTGACAGGCAGAACTGTTACTGTATATTATTGCCTGAGAGTTGTCTGTGAGAACTAATGCCAGAGGCGTGGTCTGTATGACAGTGTCGAGCAATAACTCCCGTTGGTAGAGGTGAAGTCTTTCTTCTCGGAGTGTTTCACTTACTCGGTTATAAACGTCAACCAGCTCGCCCAGTTCATCATGGCGAGTGTTGGCAATTGAAACACTAAATTCATTATCTAAAAAATTGTGAAAGCCATCATTGAGCGCGGTTATAACATCATTAACGGGTGAAATGTAAAATCGTATGACAACAAGCGAGGCAGGTAGAATGAAAGCTGTCGATAGCAGGGCTGCCAGTAAAATGTCGTTAAGCCATAGGTTAAAAAGGCTGACCAGCGTGACAATTGAAATGATTAGTGTCAGGCATAGCAGACTGAGTTGTGCTTCCAGACTAAGTTTAATTTTCAAAAGTTTTTCTCATCGCGTTTGTCATTGTTAATTGTTTTTTGTATTTGTTTATTGAGAGACTTTATTTTTCTCTGGGAATTGAAAACCATCTGGTGTTGTGTATGCACAGGGAACAGGAACTGTTTGTATACAGGCAGAAAATACAAGAGGCGCTCTTGGAAAAATCGTGTTGGGCGTAGGTGGATATGACGTTTCCAGAGGCAATGTGCTTTTATCTAAAAACGTTTCAACAGCGGATACAACGCTTTCGACAAATACAGCAACACAGCTTTATGCAACTATTGGCGGCGTGATTCAAACGGTGACATGGGAAGTGCGTAATTTAAAAGGTGTTACAGCTCAAATAACTTCGGCAGGTGTTATCACGGCAACAGGTGTAGGCACAGTTGAAGTGGTTGCGACATTCTCTGATTTAACAGAAAAAACAGGTACATTTACAGTGGGTACAGCAGTAGGTGGAGATATACAAATTGCAGCAC
>JADGFG010000042.1 GCA_016743995.1 Kangiellaceae bacterium
GGTAAATGCTATTTAATGGAAAACTACTATAATAGTGTAGAAGCATTTTTTATAATCATGTTTTATTTTTAACACACATTTATCGGGGTTGGTATGTCCTTAGATCATTACGAGATTTTGGAGAAATCACCATTAGGAGTCGTTGTTTGTGATGAAAATCAACGCATTACCTGGTGTAATGACCGCTTCCTGAAAGAAACTCAAATTCCCGGCAACGAAGTCATTGGTCGACTATTTCAGGCGCTTCCAATCGACTGTATTGATAACAATGCTGAGCAAAAGCAACTTTTCAGTAGCAATGGTAAAGACAACATCAGATTTCAATACTGGCAGGAAACTCTGGAAAAATCTGCTCGGGGAAGTGTTCATTATTTTACTAAAGAGCGTGGCGTATCAGATAAGGTCAGCCAGCTAATGGCTAAAGTGACCGGGGCAAAATTACCACAAAGAGCAAGCTGGGTAGAATTTTTAAATTACGAGGTTAGTCGTAGTCGCCGTTATGATAACCCGTTATCAATATTGAAACTCCATTTACTGGTGCTCGATAAACCTGACAATGTCAATCAAAAGACCATTCACCAGACAATTAGAGACACCTTAATGGATGAATTACGCTGGGCAGATATGATTGGCCATACGGATCATGACACTTATCTGATGGTTCTTCCTGAAACGCCAGGTAACTCGCTGGATGCACTTCAACTTAAATTAAGTTCCGCACTTGATAATCAATTACAATTTATCAGTAAAGACATCAAATACCAGGCAATATTTGGGCAGGCAGCCTGGCAAAAGCATGACGACAGCCAGCAACTGCTCAAAAGAGCACGTTTGGACCTGGTAGAAAAACTGGAAGCTCTTCTGACAGAGTAATTGCTAACTCAACAGACTCAGAGATAACCTATCTAAATTCCCCGGAAATAACACACAGGAAAATACGAAAAACTCCAGATTAAAGAAAAAAAGCCGAACAATCGGCTTTTTTATCAATTTGTTCTTTGTAAATACAACTCGAATACAATTGACTCTCAGGCGATCAAAGCATACTCAGCATATGTTTCACAGCTTCTGTGATTTCCTCATCAGAACAACCAGCGCAACCGCCTTTTGCCATCATCCCGGTATCAGGTACGCCATTGATTGCACTGGAAAACAATGCTGCTTCTCCTTTAGCCACTCGATCAGCCCAGACGGCCGCGTCTCCTGCTTTAGGCGCACCAGCTATCCCGGCACCATGACACATTGCACATTTCTGATCATAAACATCTTTACCACTCATAGGGCCACTTGCTTCAACCACCATGGGTTTCGCAACAGGTACATCATCACCTGCTCGATAAACTTTACCAGAAGGCGCTGTTCGCTCCTGAATAGATTTTTCACTTTTATGGTTGGCTGATGCAGCTCCGACAAAGCTCATCAACATAGAAATTAATATTACTCGTAACTTATACACTTTAAACACTCCCCAAATGGAAATTCTGACCCCGTCCGCCAGATTATACTTGATCAATCTCAGATAAATCAGAAAAACCCGTTATTTTCTAAAATTAACGGGGATTATAGCCGACTTGACGCTTTTGATAAAATATCACCCAAAAATTCATTAAAACACTTTTAATTCAAATATTTACAAATTTTTCTTTTTATTGACTACACTTTACAAACGGGATATAAAAATACTTTAATGAATGAAAACCCTCCTGAATCAAGGCTGGTTATTAAAATAACCCCCTGATTGTTCAAAAAGTAACAGACCGGACAGTATTACTTGAGTATTTTTGTCCAAACAAACAACTTAACTATCTGATTTAATTATAAAAAATAAATAGCGTGAAGTTTTTAACAAAAAAATCAGCAAGCAATCAATTTGTAGCAAGTATTGACGCCAATAGCTGCCGAATACACCTGTTTAATAAAACGGGCTCTAAATTAGTACAACTAAAAACGCATCAGTTTGAGTATGCCAGTCTGGATGAATTAAAAACTAAAACAGTACAATGGCTCCGTCAAAATCCCTGTAAAGACTATGATTCTCGCTGGGTACTCAACCGAGAGCTTTACCAGACCTACCAGGTAGATCCCCCCAAAGTTACAGAAAAAGAAATGAATGAAGCAATTAAGTGGCAAATTAAAGATCTACTGGAACATCCTGTTGGTGACGTACTGGTCAGTCATTATCGATTAGGACACGGCGAACAGAAAAACGCACAGCTGACTGCCGTTGTCGTCAAAAAAGAGCTGATAGAAACCCTGATTGAATTAACCCACCAACTCGGATTGAGGATGAATGCAATCGAAATAGAAGAGCTCTCTACGGGTTGTGCACTTATTTCCCATCTAAATGATGACAGGATTACCGGTTATATTGGCCAGGACAAAAATGGCCTTATCTATAATTTTTATTGTGGAGAAACACTTTTTTTCACACGACACAAAAAAGGCCGTCATTTACCTTATAAAAGCGCTCAGGATTTTAGCCTGGAGGCAGAACAGCAGGAGCTCGAAGAAGCCTTTTTACTGGAAACACAACGTACAATGGATTACGTCGTCAGTCAGGTATTCAGACGACCAGTAGAGAATCTGCTTATCGAAAACACTTCTGAAGAGGACGAGGCGATTGCAGATATGATAAAGCAGCTCACTGAAATTGAAGTTACACTGATTAATCCAGCGGTTAATCCAGTTTCTGATAAATTGCTCAAACCGGCTTTATTCGAAGTGGGTGCTGCATTAAGAGAATCAGGATAAATTAATGCAATTTGTTAACTTTTACCTGGACCAGTACCAACCGAAGCCATTATCTTTTGACAGCCGTTTCGCTGGCTTAACACTATGTCTTATTGTGGCTGGCTGTATTGTCAACGGCTTAATTGGAAGTAGTAGAGTGAATGAACTCAAATTAGTTGATGCGCAAAAGAAATCTCATTTACTCACCACTCAACAACAGGTTATTGCACTTCAAAAAAAACTGGCCGGTAAAAAGAAAGTAAAAAACCTGGATGCCTTGCTCATCCGCAATCAACAGGAACTGAATAGCTATCGAAAGATAGTTACCCGGTTGTCCTCCAAAAATCAGGTCAACCACTTTGACTATAGCCTTATTTTAAAACAATTATCTGAATTACCAGCACAATCAGTATGGCTGACAGAAATTGAAATGAATCAGCAAAACCTCAATCTTCATGGTCGTTCTACCAACCCTGAGTCTATCCCACTTTATGTTGATCATTTAAAAGCAGCCCGCTCATTAAAGCGGCATTTTGACGAACTGAAAATTGATCGTGACTCTACAGATAATCGAATCGTCAATTTTTCGCTTATTAACGGGAAAGCCGCTAATGAGCAGTAAAATGAAAGAATGGCTTTCGCAATTTGATAATCTATCGATAAGAATAAGGCTATTGATTACTTTTGCGACCGCTCTTATTGTCTTCATGTTATTTGATCTGTTCTGGTTTAGTGAAAATCAATCAAAAGAAACACAACTTCAAACCGCTATTAATCTGACTGATAAACAACTGGAGCAATTTATACAAACACAGAATGAAATTAACGCTGGTATTTATAGTGCCAGAAATAATCCAAAAAACAAACAGCTTCGCCATATTCAACAACAAATTTCTGGTATAAAAAAAGAACTGGAAGACAAAGCACTACATATGGTAAAACCTGAAGCTATGGTAGAATTATTAAAACAGATTATCAGTCGTTCAAAAAAATTAAAGCTGATTTCTCTCAAAAAGACGCCACCGGAAAATCTATTCGAGGAAAAAGATAAAAATAATCAGTCAGTACAAATGTATCGCCATGCTTTTGTTTTAAGTTTTGAAGGTGGTTACCAGGAAACATTAAAATTCATAAAACAACTCGAATCCATGGAGCAAAAAGTAAAATTCGATCAACTTATATATTCTGTTGATCACTATCCAAAATCAAGAGTATCACTCGTTGTCTCTACTTATAGTCTTAGCAGGAAGTGGATTGGTGGTTAAATTTATTATTTATAGTTTGATCTGTTTATTGGTTGCAACCCCAGCCTTTGCTGGTAACGACCCTACCAGACCGGTATTTCCACAAAAATCAAAAATCATAAAAAAGAAGAGTCAAACTAAAGCTAAACAACCATTAACAGCAATATTTACCCGAAATAATCAACGCTACGCAATTATTGAAGACCAAATCTATCACAAAGGTGATTATTATCGTGGTAGTAAACTCATTAAAATCACATCAAACAAAGTGTTACTACGCTCAAAGCAAGGAACCCGACAGTTGATTCTTATTCATAAAATTAAGAAGTAAGAGATTATGCTAAATATCATTAAAAACTCAAATAGTTTATCAGGACAGCTTTGCAAAAAAGCGAAGTACTTTTTAATTGCAATATTACTCACTAGCTGTCAACACATCGCACCAGAAAAAAAGTCCGACTTTTCGGTCGCTACTCAAAGTATTAAAGAAATTGAGAATGAACAACTAGCCCTTCAAAAGCAGTCTGAAATATCCAATCAACAACTACTGGATAGTCTGATGCCTCCGGTTTCTACTTCAGTAGAAATAATAGAGGACAGATTTGATGTCTCTGTAAAAAATATTAATTTGCGAAGTTTTTTATTAGGCCTGGTCGAATCTACAATCTATAACATGGTCGTGAGCCCAGAAGTAGACTTGAAAATATCATTACAGTTAAAAAATGTAACTGTTTCTGAAGTACTCAATGCGGTAGAAAAAATTTATCCAGTGATGATCGAGAAAGAAAATAATCTATTTTTTGTCTCTTCTGCCGAATCGATGACAGCGGTTTATCCTGTAAACTACTTGAATCTGACCCGTTCAGGAAAATCACGTACCAGTATTTCCGGACAAACAATGGCTGCCAGTAAAAGCGGTGGTAACAACCAGAGTGACAATTCCAATAATAATAGTTCTTCCAGTGGCAATAATGTCTCAGCGTTAAATTCCAGCGAAGTCACTACAGAAAGTGATTCTGACTTCTGGAAAGAATTACAAAGAAGCCTGGAGCTCATTATTGTTGGCGAAGAAAAAGCGAATGTTGTGGTCAGCCCACAAGCAGGCATTGTCGTCGTCAAAGCACTACCAGCAACGCAACGACTCATTCAGCAATACCTTGGAGTAACCCAGAACAACCTGAACCGTCAGGTCATACTCGAAGCAAAAATAATTGAAGTCAGTCTGGCTGACGGATTCCAGGCAGGTATCGACTGGAGCAAAGTTAACTCCGTTAATGGCAATCCCTTCAGTTATGGTCAAAAAGGTCAGACACTAACCACTCAAAATGTTGATAACCCGATGAATGGTATTTTTTCCATGATTTATAAGGGAACGTCATTTAATGCGGCCATAGAGTTACTTGAAAGCCAGGGCGACGTTCAGGTATTGTCCTCTCCCAGAATTTCTACCGTTAATAATCAGAAAGCGGTTATAAAAGTAGGAACTGACGAATTTTTTGTCACTGATGTTTCAACAACCACAGTCACGGGCACCAGCACAGCAACAACACCCGATGTAACACTAACCCCTTTCTTTTCGGGTATATCGTTAGATGTCACTCCGCAAATTAATAAGAGTGGCGATATCGTTCTACATATACACCCAATTGTCAGTGAAGTT
This sequence comes from Kangiellaceae bacterium, assembly GCA_016743995.1. Lineage (GTDB taxonomy): Bacteria > Pseudomonadota > Gammaproteobacteria > Enterobacterales > Kangiellaceae > Aliikangiella. The sequence continues at coordinate 5,635 of JADGFG010000042.1, forward strand.
GAAGACCAGCAAAAAACAATTACTTTGGGCACAGATGACTTTACCTTACCCCTTGCTTTAACGACTGTCAGAGAATCCGACAGTATTGTCAGAACAAAAAATCAACAAGTTATTGTTATTGGTGGGTTAATGCAGAATAAAGTTAAGAACCGAGTTAACTCGACACCATTTTTAGGTGATATTCCCTTGATTGGTGGACTGTTCAGGCAAACCCGTGAAGCAGTCGTTAAAAGCGAACTGGTTATTTTACTTAAAGCAAATCTGGTTGATGGCAATTATAACCAGAAACAAATACAGCAGATAAAAAACAGAATTAATCAACTTTAATACAGGTAACCCGATAACTTGAGATTGGAACCCGATTAAATATTATGTACCTTTATCATTTCGCCATGAAAAAACTCCCTTTTGGGCTGACCCCTGATACCGAGTTTTTCTGTCCAGTCAATACTCACGTAGAAGCACTTAACGTACTCGCTTTTGCAATTAACAGTGGCGAAGCACTCATCAAAATTATCGGAGAACCCGGCACCGGAAAAACACTGTTATGTCGGCTATTACTCAACCAGCTTCAGAATGACCGAAAAGTTGCCTATATTCCCTGTCCCAAATTGTCGACCCGAGAGCTAAAATTTGCACTGTCAAAAGAACTCGGTTTACTTGTCAGCGATCAATGTAGAGAAGATCAGCTTAGTCAGAAAATTCAAAACAGATTGATCAATTTAAACAAAAAAAGTGGTCCTGTCGTCTTAATTATTGACGAAGCTCAGGTACTTGATGGAGAAGGACTCGAAACACTTCGACTATTCACTAATCTGGAAACAGAGTTCCAGAAATTACTTCAAATCGTTTTATTTGGACAACCAGAACTCGACCAGCTTTTAAATCGCACTGAGTTACGTCAGATAAAGCAAAGAATTGTTTTCAGTTATCGGCTCAGTCATTTATCCTTTTCTCAAACCAATCATTACGTTAACAATCGATTAAAAGTTGTAAGCTCCAGTAAAATTCATTATTCAAAACTCACCAATGCACTGGTCCATTATTATTCCAGAGGAATACCCAGGCTGATTAATGTGCTTTGTCATAAGGCGCTAATGGCTGCTTATGGCCAGGGAAATAACGCAATCAGTAGCGCAAATATTATTCGAGCGGCAAAAGATACTGAGTCAATAAAGACCCCCATCCAGGATCATACAGTATTAGTTGTGAGCTCTATCTTATTAGTAATCAGCGGTTCGGTGATGGCCTTCTGGGGGTTATCATGAGTCTGGTCAATCAGATGTTACGCGATTTGAAACAACAGAATAAATCCTCGTCTGGCTTACCTTTTAATGAGGTAGCATCATCATCAGCTCTGTTCAAAATTCACTATCTGGTTATCTGCATTGCGCTCATTGCAGGCATCGTACTTTTTATTTATCAGTCAGATACAGATACAAATAAAATAGTTGGCATCAATATGTACGCTGCCAATACAGACACACAAACAATTCAGCCAGTTACTCCCCCCATAGCTACCTCAGAAAAAACTTTAATCTTAGAAACAAAACCCATTCATAAGGAAATTACTTTACCCGTTGAATCAACTCCAGTTACCAGTGCGGTTAAAGGTTTAAAGATAGTCCTTCCTGAAAAAACATCTGCTCTAGTTAAAGATAATTCACCAGACAATAATGAGATTACTAGTAGGAAAGCGAAAAAGAGCGAGGCTGTTGATATTGCTCCCCCGAAAAAAATAAGCACACGAAATAGCGACAGTTCCAATGTGATTACTCCTTCTCGCTCTTCCGTGCTTGCAAAGAAACTCAACAAATTGAAAATAGATTACACCCGGAGTGGATATGGCCATACCAGACCATCAATAAAATCTTTTGTTACGAGCCACCCAGAATTTCACAATGGGCGATTGTTTCTTATCAGTACTGCAATAAAAAACAATGATCCTGAAGTCCATAACTATCTGTTAACTGCGTTCAGAAAATTTCCCGACTATTCAGACTACCGACTGATTGCTTCTCGGTATTTTTTAAGCTTAAATAAATATCAACAAGCTGAATCTTTTCTAGTTGATATTTCAAGTTCTTCACGCCGATATTTTGATTTACTAAAAATGCGCGCTCTCACTCGACAAAAGCTCGACAATCATCGCGGTGCGTTAACGGATTATTCAATCATTATCAATGCTGCTCCAGACAGAGGTGACATCCACCTGGCCATGGGGATTTCCTTTGAAGCAACAGGACAAAAAAGACAAGCCAGAATGAGTTTTCAAAATGCCCTGAGTGACCACCGTCTTACGACAACACAACGAAATTTTGCAATGAAAAAAATACGATATTACCAGGGTTAATCTATGTTATTAAAAAAAGTCCGCCTGGGCGATTTACTAGTCGAAAAAAATGCCATTACCGAAAAACAATTAGGTGAAGCACTGGCTGAACAGAAAACGAATCGACAACGTCTGGGTAAGTTACTGGTCAGCATGGGTTATGTTGACGAAAAGCAATTGTTAACCCTGTTAGCTGAACAACTACAAATTCAATATATTGATCTCGTGCGATTTAAAATTAACACCGAATCGGTTCAAAAACTTAATGAAATCAATGCGCGACGATTTCGAGCTTTGGTAATAGACGAAAAATCCAGTCATTACCAGGTCGTTATGGCTGACCCAACTGACCTGGATAAAATCGATCAATTGCAGGAAAAACTGGACAAGCCCATTGAGCTTTGTGTCGCAATTGAGTCGAACATTCTCGCTAATATCGATAATTTTTATCGTGGTGAAAGTGAAATATCCAGCCTTGCTGAAGAACTAAAAGATGAACTGAGTGATGAAAGCTTTGATTTACCCGGGCTCAATGAAAACCTGTCCAACGAAGAAGCACCAGTTGCCAAATTGCTGCAAAGTCTATTCGATCAAGCCATTCAGATGAAAGCATCTGATATTCACATTGAACCCGATGCTAAAGTACTTCGGGTTAGAATACGGGTAGATGGTCAACTTCAGGAACAGATTATTAAGGAAACAAGAATTGTTCCAGCACTGGTTCTACGCCTGAAGCTTATGTGTAACCTGGATATTTCTGAAAAACGCATTCCTCAAGATGGTCGTTTTCGTATCAGAGCGCGAGGTCACGAAGTTGATATTCGGCTCTCTACCATGCCAATTCAAAATGGTGAATCAGTAGTGATGCGACTGCTCGATCAAAGCTCCGGTTTACTTAAGCTGGAGCAAACCGGTATTGAACCCAAAATACTCAAGGAAATTCGTCGTTTACTGGCTTTTCCTCATGGACTGATTCTGGTTACCGGACCGACAGGAAGCGGTAAAACTACAACACTTTATGCATCGCTGTCAGAACTCAACGCGCCAGAAAAAAAGATTATCACCATTGAAGATCCGGTGGAATATAAGCTTAGCCGAGTCAATCAGGTACAAGTCAATCCAAAAGTTGATTTAACTTTTGCTAAAGTTTTACGAGCTGTACTACGGCAGGATCCTGATGTGGTATTAATCGGTGAAATGCGAGACCAGGAAACTGCGGAAATTGGATTAAGAGCGGCGGTTACCGGTCATCTTGTTTTATCAACATTACACACCAACGATACTTTGTCAGCAGCAGTCAGGCTGGCTGATATGGGTGCTGAACCCTATTTACTCGCTTCGGGGTTACGCGGAGTTATTGCTCAAAGGCTCGTTAGACGGATCTGTTCGTTTTGTCGCGAAGATTATCAACCGACATCCAATGAGATCACCTGGCTGTCTGCTGAAAGTGACAAAATAAATGAGTCCAGTATTTTAAAGCACGGTAAGGGCTGTCTTCAATGCCACAATACCGGTTACAGTGGCCGCGCTGCTATTTTTGAAATTTTATTACCTGATAAACCGATGCTTGAAGCCATTCGTAAAAATGATTTCGCCAGGTTCGGCCAACTGGCCAGACAATCCGAGTTTTTTACACCGCTAAGTCAGTCTGCGATAAACCTTGCTCTGGAGGGAATTACCAGTGTCGAAGAGGTTTTACGTGTTTGTGAATCGATAGAAGAAATGGAGTAAACCTTTGGCTAATTTTTCCTATAGTGCCAAAAATGCAGCAGGGGAGTCAATTACCGGAACAATGGATGCTGCTAACCAGGAAGTTGTCGCTGATCGTTTGCTATCACGTGGTGTCACTCCGATTTCCATTACCGAAGCTGTTAAAAAACAAAGCTCTATGGATATGGATATTGGTCAGTACTTTCAGTCCAAAACGGTAAAGCCTCAGGAACTGGTGATGTTTAGTCGGCAGATGTACAGCCTGACTAAAGCAGGCATACCGCTCACCCGAGCCATTAACGGATTACTCGAAACTACAAATTCTCATGCTTTACGTCAGGCACTAGAAGGCATCAGTCAGGATTTAAACGCAGGAATTAACCTGGCAACCGCTTTTTCTCGTCACAATCGTATCTTTTCGTCGCTTTACATCAGTCTGATACATGTCGGAGAAAATTCGGGCCGACTGGAAGAAGCTTTTCAACAAATAGCTCGTTATCTGGAGCTTGAAGAAAAAACCAGACAACGAATAAAAAGTGCAACTCGCTACCCGATGTTTGTCTCCATCGCTATTATCGCCGCGGTTGTTATTATCAATATTTTCGTCATGCCTCAGTTCACTCAGCTATTTGCTGCATTTAAGGGAGCACAACTACCATTACCAACGCGAATATTGATGGCAACTTCCGACTTTTTTCTGGCCTTCTGGCCCCATTTACTGGTTGTAACTACCGCTGGTATCGTTGCTTTTTCAAAATACATCAAAACCGCAAAAGGTAAATACTGGTGGGACAAAACCCGGCTCAAAATTCCAATTTTTGGTGACATTATTTACCGTTCATTGCTCGCTCGATTTTCAAGAACTTTCAGTATGATGATTCGTTCAGGTGTTCCACTCATTAATGCGTTAAACATTGTTGCTGAAGTCGTTGACAATGACTGGGTTGCAGAACACATTCATTTTATGAGAAACGGTGTTGAAAAAGGCGAGTCAATTCAACTGGTTGCATCCAGAACTCTACTTTTTTCTCCACTTATTATGCAGATGATTGCTGTTGGAGAAGAAACCGGTCAACTGGATGAAATGCTCGAACAAGTCGCAGAGTTTTACGAAGAACAGGTCGATTATGATCTGAAAAAATTATCAGATTATATTGAGCCCATTTTGATTGTTTTTATCGGTGCAATTGTACTGGTTCTGATGCTGGCGGTTTACCTGCCGATGTGGGAGTTAACCTCTCATGCCAAAAGCTAACTGACTGATCAATGGCCAGCCTGTTAACTTCAACAAGTGCTAAAAGTAGCCTGTTATATCTGGGGTTATTTCTTTGTATGATACTAGGTAGCGCTTATTTTTTATTACTGAAAAAACAATCGACACTAGATAATTTTCGTAAACAGGCATTTAAACTTAATTTTGTTGCTTTTAAAAATGGCATCCAACTGGCCAATTATAAGTTTGTCGCGGGAAAACAGGCAAACTCACTGCTCAACCGCTGGGTCATTAACGAAACCGGCCTGGATTACAATGAACTGGGATTTCCCATAGGCACAGATTTACAAGAAGCACATTTTCCTGTCAGTATTAACCAGTCCCCCCAGATAATATCAAAGCCGAAACTCCCCGAAAAAACAGAAAACTGTATTCAAATATGGAATTTTGTTTTAAGCAAACTAAGGCCAGAAATCAGTGACTCTCCCAGGTCAACCAACTACTGGGCGACACTTAATCACAATAAAACCTGTATTTTTCGCTCAGCAAAAGTACCAGAAAACGAAATCCATTATCAGGCCAATAAAGGGACTGTAGATTTAATCTCTTATTAGTCGAAAATACAGTTAAACCTCTATTTTTACTGGAAAAATACGAAACATTGACTACACTTGTAACGGACTCTATAAAAGATCAATTTTTATCGGCCGGTTAACGGCCATTTTTGCTACGGGGATTTTAATGTGACTAGTATGAAGTCAAATACCAAAGGTTTTACTTTAATCGAATTAATCGTTGTTATCGTGATTCTGGGAATCATGGCGGCAATCGCAGTACCAAAATTTGTCAACCTGCAACAAGAAGCACGTGCTTCTGTCATGCAGGGTGTTGAAGGTGCTGTAAGAGGCGCTGCAACTTTAGTTTATTCCAAATCACTGATTGAAGGTGAAGAAAGTACCGATGAAGGTTCTGTATCAGTTGATATTCAACCTGGTGTCACAGTCACCACTAAATTTGGATACCCTAATGCTGGGACATCTGGTGCGGCAGTTACTGACGGACTTGCCGCTGCGCTTGACTTGCAAGGTGATGTTATTATCAGTAGCGATGGCTCTATAGTCACCTTTACTTTTGGCACAGATGCCAGTTGTGCCTTTACTTACACGGAATCCACCGCCGCAGGTGCTGCACCCGCTATTACCAGTGCCCCAGTAGCTGCCAACTGCTAGTGACCAGAAAAACCAGTATGAAATCGCCGCCAGACCACCTGGCGGCTTTTACTTTGCTGGAACTCATTATCACCATTGTTATCCTGGCCATTCTGGCTGTCTATGTTCAAAGCCGCTTCAGCTCTTCCAGTTCATATCAGGAAAACACTGTTGCAGAACAAATTATCTCAGCCGGTCAACTCACTCAGCAACTCAGTATGAATGATTCTTCAAGAAGTTTCTCTTTGTCAATTGAAGCCAACCAGATAAATCTGCTCGCAGACGGTTCCCCCTTTTCCAGCGGGACCATGAATTTTCCACTCAATTTTGGTTCTCAGGTAAACTTATCCCCGATAACCTCAATTATTTATTCCAGTATGGGGGAAACTTCTGATACAACAATCAGTGTTCAAGTCGATAACACCGTCCAGGTCTGTTTTGAAGCAAGTGGTTATATTCATCAGTGTTAAACAACAAACAACTCAACAGAAATGTCGGTTATTCACTGATTGAACTCATTATTACCATTGTTCTCTCTTCGATTATTATAACGGTCATCTATTCAATATTCAGTGGCAACCAGTTACGTTCCGTTTCACCGGTTATTCAGATTAAAGCTGCAGAACTTGGTCAGGCCATTTTAGAAGAAATTGTGCTCAAGCGCTTTGACGAAAATTCACCTGCAGGCAATACTCAACGTTGCAACTCCCCTTCTCCACCTTCTCCACCTTCTCCACCTTCTCCACCTTCTCCACCTTCTCCACCTTCCGTGCCGCTCTGTACAGCGAGCCCAACCAATGAAGAAGGTGGCGTTCGCGCACTCTATGATGATATAGACGACTATGATGGATTATTAAACCAAACACCCCCTCAAGATGCCCAGGGCAATCCTCACGTCGGCTTTAATGGGTTTGCTGTATCTGTTGAGGTACGTTATGCGGGTACTGATTTTGGGTTTAACTTACAAGATTTAAAGTATGTTCAGGTGACAGTGACCGATCCTGTCGGTGGCGTCTACGTGTTTGGCCAATATAAGGGTAATTTTTAATGAATCGGGCTGATCCATTAAAAATGACCAACAACTCCATGAATAATGGTTTTACACTGATAGAATTAATTATTGTCATTCTGTTAATTGGAATTTTGGCTATATCACTCTCCAGGATCACCAGCAATTCAGTTTATAGTTACATCGATGCCAAAGATCGCAATAGTTTAAGTCAGTCAGCCAGATGGATAACCGAACGCATTTCAAGAGAGGTACGTGAAGCACTCCCCCAGAGTATTCGGGCCAGTAATACTGGTAATATTCATTGCGTAGAATTCATGAATATAATCAACGCTTCCACTTCGTTAGACCTCGCCGCCAGCGGTAATATTAGCAGCTTTAACGCTGTCAGGTTTGATCTGGGATTTTCATCAGGTCTGCTAGTCGCAATCATGCCAATCGATGCGTTTAGTTTATACAGTATCACAGGGGTGCTGGGTAACGTTGCTTCAATTACTCATACCTCCAACCAGTCGCTGATTACGCTGACAACACCGACAACCTTTAATCGACGTTCTCCGCAAAATCGGTTTTATTTACTCAATACTCCCGTATCTTTCTGCTTAAACAACAACACCGGACAGTTTAATCGGTATTCTGGTTATACAATCAACAATGTTCAACAATTTCCTCCAACCGGTGGCAATAATCAGTTAATGGGCGAAAACTACTCCGCTAATGGCAATGTTTTTACCTATCAACCGGGAACGCTGAGCCGCGCAGCACTTTTACAATTTAATTTACGATTACAAAGCAGAACTCGAAACCTGGCGGGTAATGCAGAGTCTTTTGAAGTATTTCATGAGGTTCATATCCGCAATGTTCCTTAATTCAATCCCTCACGGTGTACCAATCACTAAAAACAGCCAACCCCCTGCAAAACGTAACTTTGTCAGTTATCAACGCGGCATCAGCATGGCTTTTTTATTGTTTATTGTCGTTATTCTCAGTCTGCTCGCAGCAGGACTGGTCAGGCTGAGTGGACAATCAAATTTGTCCAATGCGCAACAAGTTATTTCAACTCGCGCTTTTTTCGCGGCAGAATCTGGGGCCAATATTCAGGCAATGGCTATCTTTCCAATCAATGGGGCTGCAGGTAGTTGTGTGAATCAGGTCTATAATTTTAATCAAAACGGCCTGAATAACTGTACCTCCACAACAACTTGTACCAATATCACGGTGAACACTGATAATTACTATCAGATAACCAGCGCCGGGCAGTGTAATAGCGGGCAGCCATTACAAGCGACTCGCACAATAGAAATCAGACTAAAAGGAGTTAACTGATTATTTACTCATCCAGTTATTTATTAAATAAAAATACCAGATTGTATATTGAGAGAGTTACCAGAAGAAATCACTATGAAATGCTACTGCTTATCCGGTTTATCCTTCACTGAGTGTTGTGAACCTTTCATTACCAGACAGAAACTGCCACAAACCGCAGAGCAGTTGATGCGATCACGATATAGCGCCTACAACAGTAAGGCTATCGATTATATAATGCATACTCAGATACTCGAACAACCGGTGTCTTTTGAGGATCTTGAGAAAACCGTTGAATCAACCCACTGGATTGGGCTAAAAATACTCAATACCGAGAAAGGACAAGCCACAGATAATGAAGCAAGCGTAGAGTTTGTCGCTTTTTTTACTGATTCCGGTATTCACCAGCTACATGAAAATTCAAACTTTATTAAAAAAGATAATCAGTGGTTTTATACCAGTGGCACTTACCTGCCAGAAATAAAACAAGGTCCCAATGTTCCCTGCTTTTGTGGAAGTGGTAAAAAACAGAAAAAATGCCACCCACTGAGAACTTGAATAGTGGATTGGTGCCGAGCCTGATGGTATCTGGTAAAATCCTGGCTTCGGTTACCGCACAACACTATCATTATAACTCGCGTTTATATTCACTCAGAATTTATAATTTAACGTAGGCTCAGGCAGACAGGGTTGTTATAATCCAGCCTTTATTGAGTATGCTGGAGCAAGGCATTGTCTAACAAAGGTATTAAAGGCGCCCCTCAGACCTTTCAAGGTTTGATTATGGCACTACAGGAATATTGGTCAAACCAGGGATGTGTGATTGTGCAGCCACTGGACCTGGAAGTCGGTGCGGGTACTTTTCATCCATCCACCTTCTTACGTGCTATTGGTCCTGAGCCCTGGAATTCTGCTTTTGTACAGCCTTGCCGCCGCCCGACCGATGGCCGATATGGTGAAAACCCTAATCGCCTGCAGCATTATTATCAATATCAGGTCATACTGAAACCCTCACCAGAAAACATTCAGGAGTTATACCTTAACTCTTTGAAAACACTGGGTATTGATAATCTGGAACATGACATTCGTTTTGTGGAAGATAACTGGGAGTCTCCAACTTTAGGTGCATGGGGATTAGGCTGGGAAATCTGGCTAAATGGTATGGAAGTTACCCAGTTCACCTATTTTCAGCAAGTTGGCGGACTGGAATGCAAACCAGTCACCGGCGAAATAACCTACGGTCTGGAAAGAATAGCCATGTACCTGCAGGGTGTCGACAGTATTTTTGATCTGGTCTGGACTGAAGGTCCGCAAGGTATTGTGACTTACCGTGATGTATTCCATCAGAACGAAGTCGAGCAATCCATCTATAATTTTGAACACGCAGACGTTGATTATCTGTTTACTCACTTTGACTACTGTGAAAAACAAAGCCAGTTGCTCATTGAACAGGGATTATCACTTCCAGCGTACGAAATGGTCCTCAAAGCATCACATGCATTTAATCTGCTGGATGCCAGACACGCCATTTCTGTCACAGAGCGGCAAAGATTTATTTTAAGAGTTAGAGCATTATCTCGCGCTGTAGCTCAGGCTTATTATGATTCTCGCGAAGCACTGGGATTTCCAATTTGTAACCAGGAGAAGAATAATGACTAAGCAAGACTTTTTATTTGAAATCGGTTGCGAAGAGTTACCTCCCAAAGCGCTCAAAAAACTGGCGGTCTCTTTACACGATAGTATTGCGGATTCTTTAAAAAACTTCTCCCTGGAATTTAAAGACAGCGAATGGTTCGCCACACCAAGACGCCTGGCCGTGCGATTTTCTCAGCTGGATACGGCCCAGGCTGACAAACAGGTAGAAAAACTGGGACCAGCCGTCAAAGCTGCTTTTGATGACGAAGGTAACGCCAGACCAGCAGCAACCGGATTTGCTCGCTCCTGCGGTGTAGAGCTTCCTGAAATATCACGAAAACAGACAGATAAAGGCGAACGTCTCGCCTACCTGGCTGAAGTAAAGGGCCAGAGTACAACCAGATTACTGCCTGATATGCTAAAAAAGGCTATCACCCAGTTACCCGTACCAAAAGCCATGCGCTGGGGTGATTCAAATTTTCAATTTACCCGTCCTGTACATTGGATTTTAACCCTGCTTGGCGAAGAGATTGTCCCTTTTGAACTCTTTGGATTATCTGCCTCAGATAAATCATACGGACACCGGTTCCATGCACCGCAGGCAATAAACATTAATCAGCCAGCTGATTATGAAAAACAGCTGCTGGATGCGAAAGTGATTACTTGCTACGAAGCAAGAAAAGCCAAAATAAGACAACAGGTAGAGGCTATTGCCAGACCAATTAATGCAACAGCAGTGATTGACGAAAACCTGCTTGAAGAGGTAACAGCCCTGGTGGAATGGCCTGTCGCTCTGATGGGACAGTTTGATGACGAGTTTTTAACGGTTCCGTCTGAAGCACTCATTTCTTCAATGGCAGAGCACCAGAAATACTTTCACCTGACAGATAGCAACCAAAAGCTACTAGCGCGTTTTGTGACTGTTTCAAACATTGAAAGTAAAAAACCTGACTCAGTCATTCAGGGTAATGAAAAAGTCATTCGCCCTCGCCTTGCAGACGCAAAATTCTTTTATGAGACTGACTGTAAAAAGTCGCTCGACAGCTATATTGAAAAATTACAAACAATTGTCTTTCAGAACAAACTGGGGACTTTATTCGACAAAACACAACGCGTAAAAACCTTAGCCCGTTTTATTGCCAGACAGCTCAATAGCGATGAAAAGCTGGTCGCTCGTGCCGCCGATATTTGCAAGTGCGATCTGATGAGTGATATGGTGGGTGAGTTTTCTGACCTTCAGGGCATTATGGGACGTTATTACGCTCAAAAAGATGGTGAACCCGACGAAGTCGCTGACGCCATGGATGAAATCTATATGCCAAGGTTTTCTGGCGACCATTTACCAGAATCTACAACGGGTCTTATCCTGGCGATTGCCGACCGGGTTGATACTCTGGTGGGAATTTTTGGCATCGGCCAGATACCGACGGGTGCCAAAGACCCTTTTGCATTGAGACGCGCTGCGGTCGGTGTATTACGTTTAATCTCTGAAAAATCACTTTCACTGGATCTGAAAGATTTAATTGACGCATCTATCGATTCATTTAGTCAGGTTCAACTGGAAGAAAAAACTAAAGAACAGTTGTTAGCTTTTTTTGCCGCCAGAGAACTGGCTCATTATCAGAGCATGGAAATTGCTACCCAGGTAATCAGCGCCGTTCAGGCGATTGGAATTACCAGTCCTGCCGATTTTAAAAACCGAGTGTTTGCTGTTGATCGTTTTAACCAGTCAGCAGAAAGCGCGGACCTCGCAGAAGCCAATAAAAGAGTTAAAAATATTCTTCAAAAGTCAGATTTTAACTCAGACAAAACACAGATTAATCAATCCCTGTTTGAAGCTGACGAGAGCGCCCTTTTTGAAACCATTGATAATGTTAAAGATTTTGTTAATAACGAAATCAACCAGGGCAATTATCAACAAGCACTGGACCGCCTGGCTGAATTAAAAACCGTCGTTAATAACTTTTTTGATAAAGTCATGATTAATGCTGATGACGAAAAAATCAGGAATAATCGACTGGCTTTAATCAACGAATTACGCAATCTGTTTATTGGCATTGCAGATATTTCGTTACTTCAAAAATAGACAGGCTAGCGGGCTGAAAAGCTCGCTACCAGTTTTTCCAATTTATAATCTCTCACTGCTTTCAGGATAACCTGGCTTTTCGATATGACAAAAACAGCCGAAAATAACCAATTAATCATACTGGATAGAGATGGGGTCATTAACCTCGACTCGGATCAATATATTAAAAATCCGGATGAATGGCTGGCAATCCCTTCCAGCCTGAAAGCCATTGCCAGACTTAATCGAGCCGGGTACAAAGTAGCGGTAGCAACCAATCAATCGGGGATTTCTCGTGGTTTTTTTAATACGACAACTCTGGCAATGATGCATAAAAAAATGGAAATGGAATTAGCTCAGGTTGGTGCTCACATTGACGCACTGGAATATTGCCCTGATCACCCGGATAAAGCAGGTCCCGATCGAAAACCCAGGCCGGGCATGGCTAACAGGCTCATCCAGCTATTTAGTGCACGACCAGAAGAAACCTGGTTTGTTGGCGATTCAAAATCAGATATTCACTGCGCACTAAATGCAAATTGTAAGCCCGTTCTGGTACTGACAGGAAAAGGCAAACGCACACGGCAAAATACTGAACTACCTGAAGACCTGCCTGTGTTTGACGATTTGGATAGTTTTGTTAATCATTTACTCAGTGAAACATCAGGCACTATTAATTAATCGCTATCTCTACCCAGAGAGGCCTGTGATCAGACAGGTGATGTTTAACATGCCGATTAAACTGACTTAAGGCTTTTCTGGCAGAATGCTTCTTTGATAAACGACGCCAGAGTGGCGCAAACACAGCCTTATCAAAATCAAACACGCCACTTTTTTTTATTCGATTCCCAATACTACCAGGGGCAAATGCCATCTGATCATAAGTTTTATCGTTTCCCAGGTTTGACCCGCCAGTCCTGGTCGCATAATCTACCGGCTTCCAACCAAATTTAATCAACGCTTTATAGGTACTTTCTGTTTTTTTCATACAGGGAACATTCATATCACCGAGCAAAATAATATCTTTGTCGTAGGTAGTATGCTTTTTAATTCTTCCTGATGACCAGCGAGACAACGCATAGATTTCTAATACACGCCGAGCATATTTTTTTCGGTCTTTTTCAGTTTTTGAATTCTGAAAGGCACCAAAATATAAATGTACATTAGCCAGGGTAAAATTAATTTTTCCTGCCTGAAAAGAACCAATGTAGGGGTTTCTATCAAAAGGGCTAAACCTGAATTTTTTAAAAACCTGTTTTTGTGGTTTACCTTTCTTTGACCAGTTAACCGTCACATTCCGTTTGGGATATTGTATTGGTCTGAATGATAGCTCACTGAACAGTTTACCCGGTGTAACTTTATCTTTCCGAAAAATAAATGCTAGCCGCTCCTGGTTACCTGCGGTATCAGACATAAAATAGCTAAACTCTCCCTGCATCAGTTTAACAACTTTATCAAAATTGACAAAGTTGTCATTCACTTCCTGAACAGCTATCAGGTCAAATCGCTCTAATATATGAGCAATTAATTTTAGTGCCCCAGGTGTTCGTTTTTGAGCGCCAAGATTGGCAATATTCCAGCTCGCCAGTAATAATCTGTTTTTAGAGGAAGCAGGTACCAATCGTTTATCAAAATGATTGCTTAACGCCCGTTTTTCTTTGTTGATTATAAATCGATGTTTTGGTTCCGGGCTTTTAAATGGAATAGCCATCAGTCTCTCCTTATATGAAGTTTTTCATAACTGGTGTCGATGATGATATGTTTTCTACTGCAATTTTTGCCTGTTAATTTATAAACAATACTATTAGATAGTAATATACCAGAAAATTAATAATTACCATTAATAGTTTTTGTAACAGTGAACTGCTTTACTGGTTTATTACTAAAAAGCGATTTTTCTGCTCTTTTTCAAAATTTTATTAAAATGTCACTTAATATTAATGAGTAATCATCACAATAATTTCCAGGGTCGAAACGAAATCAATGACACGTTATTTCGAGAAAAAAACGACCAGCATAGAAAAAACCAAGCGGTCACATAATCCCGTTCAAAAGATTCGCGCGCCGGACTTTTCCAATACTGATAACCGCTCTCTGGTAACCGTTCAAAATAAACTACAGGATAATGCCAATAGTAGTACACAGGTAAAAAATCAGTTAACCATTCAACAACAGTCCAGTCATTCGAATTTACCGGCACAATTAAAGAAAAATCTTGAAAATATGTCAGGACACTCAATGGACGAAGTGAAAGTTCATTACCAGTCAGATAAACCAGCCCAGTTAAATGCACACGCTTATGCCCAAGGCAACGAAATTCACCTTGGGCCAGGGCAGGAAAAACATCTACCACACGAAGCGTGGCATGTTGTACAACAAAAACAGGGGCGAGTTAGTCCAACCATTCAACAAAAATCATTTTCGATTAACGATGATCCGTCCCTCGAAAAAGAAGCGGATATTATGGGGGGAAAAGCCAGTCAACTTTCAACCGAGCACCGGCCTTTTCCCATGCAGCAGGTAAAAAGGACAAACTCATCATCTTCTGAACCACCACTGCAGGCTGTCTGGGTACACCTGGATGATGGTTCGCTATATGTCTGGGATCAACTGGTTGATGGGTTACGTTGGTTTTATGATGAAAAGCTGGATAAAATGTATTTTAATATTGCCAGTCCCGATACACTCAAATCTCTACTCGGCACAGATGACCTGAAAACTTACCAGGATATGGCTGGCCGAGAACACATGGACACGCATGATAGCTGGGTGAGCACTGAACATTTCGAAAATAACGAGCTCGATGAGATTGATGCGCCAGCTGCAGAAATCAGGCAGATTTCCAGAGCACTAACTGAAACTAATTTGTCAACTGGCGGAATCGATCAATTTCTGGATTCTTATAGCTCTGCTTCTCAAATGGCTGCCGATCTATCAGGAGTTCCACCACTCTATGAACTAATTAATATTGCAGCAAAACAAATGGGGCTAGACTCGGTATTCGAGCTGGAAATTCGCCTTGGCTCTCCCGAATTACATCTGGGTGCTATCTTAGGCTCCCTCACTTCAACATCACATGAAATTGATTCCATTGAAGATTTAACGGCTGCAGAAAACGCCAGAGAAGCCTGGAAACTACGTAACTACACATTCGCACAACTTTACCAACATTATGTTGAAGACAGAAAACTGCGAGGCTCCTGTGGGCAAACTTCTGACTGGATTATGGATATTGTTTCTGGCGGACTGCAAGAAGTTTCTGTTGAATCTCCACTACTCGTTGACGACTTTCTTAAACTCCTCGGGTCATTGTCGGGCGGTTACTGGTTTGGTAGAGTCGCCAGCGGCGGGCATTCTTTTGTCATAGAAAGTTATGGTAGCCATATGTACCTTTATCAAAGCTGGCATGGAAAAATGGCGCTGGGTCATATACTTGCTGACGGACCGCCACGCGAATGGGCACCGTCTGGTATTATTGACGTACTGGGTACTGCGCTTAAACCAGCACATGGCGCATCACAAGAAGATTCTCGCAGACAAGCCAGTAAACAAGCGTTTTATGGTGCACAACTGACTTTACCTTCTCAGCTGGTCTGGTTCACCATGAACCTGCACCCGGGTAAACCACAAAATATTGTTAAAAAAATTATAGCTTCAGCTAGCCGCTTTAATAGTCGATGGCTGGCGCTTTTAAAAGATTCACGCACTATCAGGCAATTTAAAGATAACCCTTCTGCTGTTGATGAAATTTCTCAAATTCCAGTGGATGAAGAAGAGGTTTCCACCACAAAAATGATCGATCGGTCGGACACCCTGGGAAAAGCCGGTTTATCTTCCGAAAAACAGGTACAAGGCGCACTATCAGGTTTGGACAATGAACAAACACAAATTACCAGAGCACAGGAAGAAGAAAGTCGCCCGGTAGTTGCCAGCGACCTGAAATTACAGACTTATCAACTCCAGTCTACCTTTCTGGACGTTCCTCGCACTGTCTTACTTAAAGCCATGCAAAAAAAGGAAATTGATTTTATCTTTATTAAAAAAGACACTCAGCAAAAATATCGGTTAACCGGTTATGATGGAGGTATTTGTCTGTTTGATGAAACGCATTAAGCTTAAAATGAGCTCATCATAAAAATTGAAACCGTAACTTCCTATACCAATCAACACCTATATAGCTATTTTTTAAACTATCACTCGTTACATGCGCTCCAGTTAACACCATCGAAACTACAGGTTTGTTTATAAGTTCCATTATTTTCATATATCAGCTTAACCCACTGACCATTACTATATTTATCTACTTGAATATACCCATCGTTCCTGGTATCAGTCATGCGCTTGCTCCATGAATAAGCAACCAATGTTACTGCCTGTTCAAATCGATAGCCAAAAGTTTTAAAATGACTGATTAGTTCTTCTTTTACCAGGCTACCTGCACTCGACCTCAAATTTTTCCAGTGATTTAATGTTTTATGTTCATCATCATCTTTTTGTATATCAAACCGTATATAATAATTAATCCCTTCATCGATGTAATTTATTTCATAATAACGCCAGTCTCCGTCATCAAAACTGACTTTTGCGCACGCTTCATAGTCACTAACCGCAGAAGACTCAACACTATTACTGATTGAATAATCAATTTCAGCTTCAGTTATCGTCAGTTTTTCCTGGTAACTACATCGATAAGCAGTGTTATCACCGCTATAACTAAATACATCGCTTGTTTCCAGTAATTTTCCAGTTGCTGTAATCAGCTCCTCTTCTGCTCGATCATAGATTACGCGCGCTACCGATGACAAATTATCAGTCATTTTTTCAAGTCGATATCGATATCCAGAAGGGTACCAGACTGACCACTCTCTATACCACGCATCGGGATAAGCATTATTATTATCAATTTCCGAACCCTGATAAACCATCACTCGGTAATAAGTAGCGGCAGGATACGTTGATTCAATGACTGCCTGATATTGATAAGCAGACTTTAACCCTTTAACAATACTCTGTGCTTTTTTGTAGGCTTCACTATCGTTATTTAAAATAAAATCATCAAATATCTGCTGAGCAGAAAGATTATAGTGAGTCACCAGGTATTTTAACCCGTCACTGAGTTCTTCTTTTATTTTTTGTCGAAGTTGTTGACTTGATTTAACTTCGCTGCAACTTAATAAACGCTCATTTTCTTTTTCCAACCGAGCTCTGATATGTTGCCAGACAAAAGTCGTTAATGGAGAGATGTTTAATAGTTCATCATTTGAATAAGTTTTCAACCTGGGAGGAAAACTCATCTGATAAGCCTGAGTGATAACCCCAGAGTCTTCATCAACAGCACCAACAGGTACATCAACATACAGGGTAGAGTAAGCGATACAGTCTTTCTGAGTTTCAGAAAGCTCAAGAAGATAATCACCGGTAGATTTTGATATTGTTGAAGGTTCATCATTATCTAGCTGATTGTTATCATTAATATCTAGCCAGACTTTTGCACCGGAGACATAACCATCAATCACTTTTCCTTTAATTCTGAATTCCTGACTAACAGGGGGGGGGATTTTGATTAGAGTTATTCTGATTACCGCCATCATCATTTGTGCCACTTCCACAAGCACAAATTATCAGGGAAAATAAACTGGTTAGTACGGATTGAATTCCATTAGAGCGTTTCATTATAAACTCCCTTTATTGCTCATTAGTAAATTTGGAAATTATTTATACCGTAAATCCTATAAAACGAACAGTCAATTCAAGTTATAATTTTATTTTTATCTATAAAGTTGAATATTTTTCTTCAAAAATTCAATAATTACTACATATTATCAGGTAAAAGAAGAAAACCCGACTTGCCTGGTCGGACTTTTCTTCAGACTACTACTGACAAATAATCAGTGACTAAAACATCTACACTTAAAGCATTGATATCTAAATATGTCAGCAAAACTGCTACCAGGCAAAACCTACCGTCAGACCTGTCATCACACCATCCAGATCACGTTTTTGCGTACCAATTTCTAACGTTCCGGTTGAATAACGCACATCAAGTCCCAGATACCAATGCTCATTTAAATAAAGATTTCCACCCCCACCGGCCCAGAAACCTACATCGGAATCATCATCTGAAATAGTCGTATTGTAAAAACTGGTTTCCAGATCAGATAAAGAAAAAGCAAGACCTCCACCAACATACGGTTGCCAGCCTTTACCAGCCTCATTCCAGTATTTTCTGACCCCCAGATGCATTTCAATGGTAACCGCAGCTTCATCATAAACACCAGAACTACGACTGTCCGCAGTCACAAAGATATCAGCGGCCAATGATACAGGCCATGTTGATCTTTGCACATCGAACAATGCCCCGAGATTAGTATCCTGATTTAGCGTAATATTGTTATTTATAATTCCGTGCCAGCCATCTTCATCCATCGACTTTTTTGCAATAATACCGCCAGCATGAAACTGCCAGTTTTTGGCTATTGCCGGATTAGTCATCATTAAACCAGTCAGCAGAATACTGGTCACTGCCAGCGTTTTACTTTGATTGGGTAATTTCATCTTTTTTCTCCTTGTAAAATATTAACAGGACTCTTTTGAGAATTTCCTGTGTACTCTTTATCAGGTTGCTTTACGCTACGGAATAATTTGTTTGCGTTGCTTTACAGTCGGAGAACGAGTCAGGCAACTAATAATCAGGCAACGGTTACTACCTGTTTTGTTTGATTAAAACAGAAATGATTTTACACGTTCGAACTAAAAAACTAAAGATAATAATAATGTTAAGGTTGATTAATCAGGATTTGATTTCTCAAACCCAAAAATCAGGTTTAACATGAACTGATACTTTTTATTTAAATATTAAGCTATAAAAAAACAGCAAACCAGCAAAGAAGTTAAACGTTAGCATTAGTGATATATTTAACTAATGAAATAACAGCAGGTTTCAGCATTTATTACTGCTTTGCCAGGTAAGTGTATCGGTCAACAACAGGCTCATTAGCGAATTTTCAATCATTATTGAGAACAATATACTGTTCTGGGTTTACTTTGATAGGTTCTGGAAAACCTTTCCCAAGAACTTTGTATCCATCCTTGTTTTCGCCATCCGTATTTTTAAATCCATCATTCACAACAGCCTTATAATGTTCATAAGACTTCCAGACAACCGTGTTAACATACTTAATAACTTTTTCATTATCATGTATTGATTTATAAAAAGTAGAACTAACATATCCTTCCTGCTTTTTAAAATAATCGACGTACTCGTTTCTTATTTTTTCCGCTACGCTTTGTAGCTCAGCGGGTACTTCTATACAATTAATGACGTTGATTTCCGACATAATAATCCCATAAATAATTTCATAAATAGTAGTCCGCTAAAACCTGTTTGCAGTTAGATAAATAGCAAGTACAAATTAACGTAAATGTTCTTCCAGAAAATCCCCTATCGATTGAAATGCAATCTTACGATTTTTTTGATAACCCAGGTAATGGGTACCATCTTCCAGTTCGATATATTTTACAGGTTTACGCTTTTTCTTTAGTGCTTTGTAAATTGCTTCAGATTGCTCATACCTGACAACCGTATCATTAGTTCCGTGTATCAAAAGTAGTGGTTTATTCATTTTATCAACATAATTGATAGGTGAATTTTTCTGAATATCCTTATAATCTTCACTTGAGCCAACCGTCATATCATTACTCGCACCATAAACGTTTGACCAGTCGCTATCCGTATCTAAAGACTTCTGAAGATCTGAAATTCCCGCTATACTGACAAAACATTTAAAATTTTCTGGGTTTTTATAACTGGCAACTAACGTTTCATAACCGCCATAGCTGGCCCCAACCATACACACTTTATCAGCATCGATTTTGCCCTGCTTTATAACCCACTCCAAAGCATCCATAACATCATTATGCATTGCTTTGCCCCATTGCTTATAGCCTGCTTTTTCGTACTTCAATCCAAAACCGCTAGAACCTCTAAAGCTGGGTTGTAGTACAGCATAACCCTTGCTCACAAAAAACTGGGTCATTATGTCAAAATTTCTAAAATCTCTGGAGTGCGGGCCACCATGAGGCATAACAATGAGTCGCGGTAATTCATCTTTTATCTCCGCTGGCATCGATAAATAGGCATTTAATTTCATTTTATCCCTCGCAGAATAAAACACTGGCGTTTTACTCATCAGTTTCCTACCTTCCAACATTGGATACTGACTGAACCAGAGTTTGGCCTGATTAGTTGCAAAATCAATAGTGAAATATCGAGAAGGAGTATTGTCGCTATAAGTCTTAACAACGATACGTTTTAAATCGTTACTACGACTGACAATTTTCGCCATCTGATTGCCAAATGCAGATTTAATCTGTTTTTCCAACTTTTTATCTTCCTCATTCAGAAAAACGGTATGTTGAAAGTGATCAGTGTAACTATAGGATTGTACAAAGCCATTACGTACCGTCACCCGTTGAATATCATGATTTTCTACCTGGTAAACAGGTTTACTGATCTGCTTTGTTTGACTATCAAACTTTGCAATATGTGTATGATTGCTATCTTTGTTGGTAAAAATAAGTAACTTCCCATCCTTTGGGTCCACTCCAATGGGTTTAAACAAACTATCCGAAACCCTGTGAAGCTCATAAACAACTTCCCAGTCTTCCTGCTCACTTTTTCTATGTAGTAATTCTGTTGTCAGTTTTTATTTATTGGTTGATTGATTATGACGGATTGCAAAAACCACTTCTCCTTTGGCGTTTTTAATAAAGCCATCCAGTCCATTTTTTGCTGATACAATTTTCTTAAAAGAACCATCTTTAATGTTAACTTTGAAAACAGGGTATCCTTTATCCCTGGGGTCATATGAACGAAGCAAAATATGCTCAGGATCTTTTTTTAGCGTATCAAACAGGAAATACTCCTCATATTTATTTTCCCAATCTTTTTGTTTCCTTTTATAAACCGCTTTATTAACAATGACTTTTACCGTATTACTTTTGATATCAACAAGGTGAAGCTTATTCATTCTGAAATCGTGTTTTCCAAAGGTTTCTGGATAACTGGCTTGAATTAGAAGCTGATGATTACTCACCCAGCGAACCCATTCTATTCGGTCTTCCATATTTTTAAGACCGATAACAGGTCTGACTTTACGACTAGCAAACCCGGAAATATAAACAACAGGCTTCTCTTTACTTTGCCCCAGCGCAGCCATGTTTTCACCATCTGGAGAAATAACCACATCTCTTACTACCGGCAACAAACTGAATGATTCAGCTGTTAGCGGTTTCTGTTCTTTAGCAAAAGACGGTAT
>JADGFG010000277.1 GCA_016743995.1 Kangiellaceae bacterium
TCTATCAAATATTCTCCTGCTCCTGTTTGTTTCTCTGGTTTTCGCGGTAAGTTACGCGACAGCTTCGAATGAAAAAGATAAAGCCAAAACAGAGCTATCCCAACTAAAAACAAAAATATCTTCTCTACAAAAAAAGCTAAAATCCAAAAGAAAACAACAAAGCAGAGCGATCAAGCAACTTAAACGTGCTGAAAAACAAATTGCTACTGCAGCAAAAATACTACGTACAACCAGGGTACAATTAAACAAAAAAGAAAAACAACTAAAAAAACTGAACAAACAACAAAAAAATCTGGAAAAAAATAAAATAGCTCAGAAAAAATCATTAGCTGAACAAATTCGATCAGCTTTTGTTAGCGGCAGACAGGAATATCTGAAAATGCTCTTAAACCAGGAAGACCCAGAGGCTCTGGGTAGAATGCTGGTTTACTATGATTATGTGAACAAAGCTCGAACTGAAAAGGTAGAGAGATTACAAAGAACATTACGAAAACTGGAAAATATTGACGAAGAAATTCAAAAAGAAATTCAAAAACTCAAAATTCTAAAACAGTCAAAACTGGCAGAAACTACGCGATTAACCAAGTTAAAAACTAAACGAAAACGATTAGTTAATAAACTGGCTCTCGAAATAAAATCTCAGGCATCCAGGCTATTAGAACTAAAAAATAATGCAAAAGAACTACAGCAATTAATTGATTCCGTAAGAGAGGTCATTAACAACATTGACTTCAGCCAGCCACTTGATGGCTTGAAATCCAGAAAAGGAAAAATGAAGTGGCCAGCCCGAGGGAAAACAGTTCAAAAATATGGAAGCCGCCTGGCTCAGGGATTAAAAAGTAACGGAGTAATCATACATTCAGCAGAAGGAAAAAGCGTGACTGCCGTTCATTATGGACGCGTTGTTTATGCTGACTGGCTAAGAGGATTTGGATTACTGGTCATTATCGATCATGGAAAAGGCTATATGAGTCTATATGGTTACAACCAGGCTCTATACAAGCAGGTAGGCGACTGGGTCGAATCAGGAGAGTCAATTGCGACTGTTGGACAAAGTGGCGGAAGAAGACAACCGGGACTGTATTTTGAATTACGACACAAAGGTAAACCATTTAATCCAAAGCGCTGGTTCAGATAACAGCATTAATTAATCGTATTTGACTCACAGGCATTCGCTGAAAATAATTACGGTTTGCTGCCCTGAATATGACGAGTAATAAATTTAGCTATATCTTCAATAACTCGGTCCTCTATACCCAAAAAGCCATGAGCCGATAATCCACTGCAAGCGTCTGAGCGAGACTGAAGGCCCCCGGAGTAGTAACGTACAATAACCTCTGAAGCTCTGGAAAGTTGCCCCTTCAGGTCTTGTAACCCAGCACCTGTCTTTTTCATGCGCGGCGATAAACACTGGAATTTTAATTTTATCCAGCATTAATTCTGGTAGAGAGTCACCTTTTTTATTTTCTTCCGACATACTTGAAGTCAGGACTACACCTGAAGGTGGTTTAAGCGAAAATATCGCTGAAAAAGCAACTGATTCAGTACCACGACTAGTACCAACCAGCCAGATTGGGTTACGACTTCTTCGTCTTAAAAACGCCATGACGAAATCAATATCCGCAACATGCTCAAAACAGGTTCTAAAACCGTAAAGCATTCCATCTGCACTTTTTCTATCTGATGGCGCATCCAGAACAACAACGTTAAAACCCTGATTTACAAATAACTCTCTGCTCCTTAATAAAAAGTTATTACTTCCCCAACTCATAAGATTTTCGTTTGATGAAGTCAGACCAAGATTACCATGTCCTCCGGCAAATAAAATAACCGTTGCAACAGCATTATCATTTTCAATGAGTAGAAAAGACTGAGAAACGCCTTCCCGCGTTTTCAAAGTCATTATTTTGGCGGAACCAGGCAATGCCGTATAGAAAGTTATATGAACAACAAGAATCAGCAATAATTTCAATTGATGCACTCTCTGTAGCGATTAAACCTTAAAACGATAACATAAGAAACCAGATACCGGTTAAGAGAAATTATATTTATGCCCAAACTCCATGAACCCCGTATTTCCTAGAAGTTTGGATATATTACTCTGCCGCAATAGCGGGCAAAACATAGTCCGTTTTGAAGAACTTGCCTACGTAACCCGAATGATGAATATCGTCACTTTCATCACTAAATATCTCGTGATCCAGGTAGATATTGACTAAAGCATAAATAATATCTCCATCAATCTTAATGATTTCGAAATCTTGTTTTCTCCAGGTAAAACAATGTTTATCGTTTTTTTCACAACCCGATTTACTGTGATTTAACAGCTGATTATTTTTGTTTCTTCGTGCTGAATAAACTGACTGTAATTTACGCCCATCAGCATGAACTGACCAACTAAAATAATGAAGATCATCATCATCACTTCGTGAGCGACTCCAGCGACCCTCGTCGTCTTTTCGCTCTCTCTGACCAAACCCATTCCCATGAAACGAATAGGCAAACGTACTCTCTGCCCCCTTAGTCGGATGATACTCATATCGTCCTCTTAGAGAATCTACCTTTAAAGCATCTGAAACATTCATTAATTTACCAGAAAATGTTTGACTTTTGCCTTTAGAATTAATTCTCAAGGCAATATACATTAATGAATGCTCTTCAGCACTGATTGGGACATAAGTAACCCTGGAACCATTATTGTAGTTGAGAATCAGGTTTCCTTTTGAAGAAAAAGACCACTTGCCCTTTGCTTTATCGAGTTGAACGTTAAATGTTCCTTCAGGATTAAGCGCTATTTTAGAGGCATTCATTGAGTAATGATCTTTAATATCAAAATGATTACCAATCCGGGCTGCTATGACTCCCGTGTTTATTTTTTTAATGAAAGGCTTCACTCGCTTCACGACGTTTACCAGTCTTAATTGTGACCAGTTAATTGATGACTGATTACCACAAGATTTAAAATATGAATCTTCAGGCCGGTTCGTACCATGATACTTTACAAGATATTGAGTCATTTCCTCGCCATAATAAACTGGCATAAACTCTATGTCGTTCAACGTCACCTGTATATCATAATTTTTTTCACAGCCAATAACAGGTAACTTATTGAGAGTGAACTGAATGCTACTAGCAGACAGCGAACTTAATTTTGTTAACGTCTTATTCTTAGCTTCTTTTCTCATCAGATGATCAATATGCACCACTCTACCAATTTCAGAATAATGGCTTTCTACATATATATTTGAAACAACTTCAACTAATTTTTCATCGTGTCTCTTATAAAATAAACCTTCTGGCCTGCCATCCGAACCATAACCTCGAAAAGTAAAGAAACTTCCTTCTATCTCTGAAAGTAAGTCGGGCTCACGTAAAGTCGACATATTATGCAACATGTGCAGCATCAGATCTTCATATTCTGCATAACTCACTTCCGCAATAAAATCATGAATGGCTTTTCTAGTTGAAAACAAATCAATAAGTGTCGGGTACTCAGCGGGTAGTGTTCTAAGTCTCTGTAACACCTGTTCTATTGATACCGCTAGCTTAATCACTTCAATCCCATCGACAGATAAACGTCTTTTTTCCATTACCTGATCATTAATAATAGTTACAGCCGGATTAAATTGATTCATAAAAACAGTCATAGCGGTTGAAAATGCAGATAACTCTAACGGAATATACTGATTATATCTCACAGTACGTTTTGAACCTGATATCTTATTTAGCTTTTTCAAAGTTCCAACAATAGAATTAAAAAATAATGGCGTTCCTGGCTCGGAAGCTCTGAGAACCAACATACGCTCCAGATCAACCGCTGGTACATCCAGAGAAAATAGCCCACCATGACCCGTCACCGTGTGAACAGTAATATTGGGTTTTAAATCATCACCGGAATTTTGTAAGATGTCAGCATAAACATCAATTCCAGCTCGTGATATAGTTAATCTACCCTGCAAAGTAATCATATTCCGGGATACCGTTACGGCCACATTAGCTGGGTTACTATAATCCTGACCATCGTACAATCGGTATTGAAACAATAAATTGCCATCAGCTTTGTTCGATAACAAAGACACTTTACCATCAACCACTTTTGCACTGCCGCCAACCGGCTGAGAAACAATATCAATGGATATTAGAGTTTTATCTTTAATAGAATCGTTCTTTATTACATCAATCAGTACGCTAGAGAAAGGTGCTATAACAACTTTATCTTCCTGAGCGACAGACAAAGACTTGTGACTAGCATTCGCATCAAGTCGATCGCCCCCTGTAC
>JADGFG010000043.1 GCA_016743995.1 Kangiellaceae bacterium
CTTTTTAAAGACAGTAACCATTTTTTCAATTTACTGGAAAGGTTGAGTTTCCATTTACCATTATTATTAGATAAACGACGAGTTGCCGAGCCTAGCTTGTCACCGTCATAATGGACGTCGTAAGTGGCTTCGTACGGGCGTACGAACTCCCAGCGTGACTTTTTTTGGGGGGGAGTTTTGTTACTGGCAGCTAGACTGTTCTTTGCCTGGAGTGTTGATTGAGCCGCGTTTGCATTGAAAGTGAAAAGTACTCCGCAAAGTAACAGCAGATAAATAGCGCTATTGACTCTCTGGGTAACGTAAATGGCCAGCTTCAATGCTTTTGCCCGGCTGAACTCTGAAAAATAACAGGAGATTTCAGGTTTTGGTTATCCAGACTAATCTGGTTATTTTCCAGTGATAATCGACCATCCAAAAACCAGCGGGCAATCTCCGGGTATAAACTGTGTTCCAGTTTTTGTACTTTTTGCATAACAGTATCTTCTTTGTCACTATGATTCAGTGCCAGTCTTGTTTGAGCGATAACCGGTCCACCATCTAGTTCTCTGGTTACAAAATGAACACTGGAACCATGAAAAAGCTCTTTGTTTTCAAGCGCTTTTCGATGAGTATCCAATCCTGGGTACTTAGGCAACAAAGAAGGGTGAATGTTCAATAATTTACCCATAAATTGATTAACAAAGCGCTCGCTTAAAATTCGCATAAAGCCAGCCAGTACAATCAGGTCGGGATCGTATTGCTCAATTTTTGATGCCATCGCCTGGTCAAAAGTCTCTCTATCAGGGAATGACTGGTGATCAATCACAAAATTATCAATCCCTGCATTTGAGGCTCTCTCAAGCCCAAAGACGCCAGGCCTGTTACTGATTACTGCGGCGATATGTGTTACTGATTGCTCAACATGAAAGGCATCGATAAATGCCTGAAGGTTTGAACCACTGCCCGATATGACAACAACAATCTTTTTGCTATCTGAATTATCAGATTCTGGTTTATTGCTGCCAGTTTGCAAAATATTGGACATGGGGAAGAGCCTCAGGCAATTAATTGCTATCAGTTAAATGAAGCTAACTTGCTGTTCATCTTTTGAGGATACTATTTCCCCTATATGCCAGGCATTCTCACCAGAGGCTGTCAGCTGCTCAAGAGCAGAGCCAAGCTCTTGTGATGATACAACCACAATCATACCGACACCACAGTTGAATGTGCGGTACATTTCTGTTTGTTCTACATTGCCTTTTTCCTGTAACCAACTGAATATTTCGGGCATTGTCCAGCTATTACTGTCAATTTGGGCACAGGTATTTTCAGGCAAAACTCTTGGTATATTTTCCAGTAGTCCACCACCTGTAATGTGTGAAAGAGCTTTTACATTGGTCGATTTTATTAGCTCAAGCACTGACTTGACGTAGATTCTGGTAGGTTCCAGCAAGGTTTCCGCCAGAGTCTGGCCATTAAAATCCTGGTTAAGGTCGGCACCTGATACTTCGATAATTTTTCTAATAAGTGAATAACCATTAGAATGGGGGCCTGTTGAACCCAGGGCGATAAGCTGATCTCCAGGTTTTACCTGAGTGCCATCGATAACTTTGGATTTTTCGACAATGCCAACGCAAAATCCGGCCAGATCATAATCTGCTCCTTCATACATTCCGGGCATTTCTGCGGTTTCACCGCCAATTAATGAACAATTAGAGAGTTTACAACCTTCGCCAATACCAGTGACCACACTGGCGGCAGTATCAACATCTAGCTTGCCTGTAGCATAATAATCCAGGAAAAAAAGTGGTTCCGCACCTTGAACCAGTAGATCATTGACGCACATGGCGACCAGATCAATACCCACTTTATCATGGATGTTTGCGTCAATGGCGAGGCGTAATTTAGTACCAACGCCATCTGTACCAGAAACCAGAACAGGTTCTTTATAACCTGTAGGTAACTCAAACATGGCTCCAAAACCACCCAGGTTTGAAACTACTTCAGAACGTTTTGTTGCTCTGGCGACGTCTTTAATTCTGTCCACCAGCTGGTTTCCGGCTTCTATATCAACGCCCGCATCTTTATAGCTCAAGGATGAACGGTTTTTTTCTGACATGCTTTGAATTCTCGTTAGTAAGGAGGTTAACTAAGCGCGGTATTCTATCATGCCCTGTATTCAAAGCGAGAAATTTACCGCTAAATTTGATAAATTCAGACGAGTAAGAAGCGATCATGGTTTTTTATAGTGATATGGATACAAGGTATAAATAATTCAGGCTCGGCCAACCAGGTCAGATTAAAATGCTCTTTCCAGATTATGACATCACATTCTTACTTTTAAAGAAAATAGCCAGAATAAAGAAAATCGATGTGAATCGAATTATTTACTCAGCTTTTGGTTTGCTCTAGCGAGATTAGCGCTTCATTAATTGCATAATCATTAAACGCCGGGTCCTGTCTATCAATTTCATAGGGGCCAGTCCAATCTTCTGGTGGAGCGGTTTCTACTGGAATGATTGTTTTCCAGCCGTTAAAATCAATTTCTTCTATTTCACCATCAAAGTGCTGAACTTCAATATTTTGTTCGTCGAAATCAATCGCGACAACTTCAAATAGATCATTACCGTTAAAGGGACGATACCAGCGCCCAATTTCTGCTGAAATTTGTCCAGACATCATGCCAGGTTACCTCAAATAATTTACTCAAACATCGACTTACAACGAGTGACTCTTTACGTGCCTTCGTTTTTATTCGATCAGATTACAGATAAGCTTTGAACGTGCTGCTCTTGAACAGTTGCCTTTCTGTTCTTGCTTTAATTCTATATTTGATAGTCTAATAATCGTTCAAATGGCAGTAAAGGAGAAGAAATCAATTGATATAAAAAGTTAAAATCACATACGATAATGTTATTAACCTTTGATATCAGAACACTAGCAGACCAGCTTGGCTGAAATTAGAAAAAGTCAGTCAATTTTAATCGGCAAATTATCAAGTTGAGCGATAAAATTATCATTCTGATGGGTTAATTTTGCGTAAATTAACTGGTAAGTGAATACATTTTTCACATAGTCTCTGGTTTCTTTGTAGGGAATTTGTTCAATCCATTCGATTGCATTGGTTGATTGTGAGTTATTTAACCATTGTTGAACCCGGCGCTTTCCTGCGTTATATGCTGCAGTGGCGAGTACGGGGTTTTTGTTAAAGCTTTCGAATACTTTTTGTAAGTGTGCTGTTCCAAGTTTGATATTTGTATCAGGAAGTAACAGGTGAGAGGCTTTGAGCGGTTTGTTTTTAGCTACGCCTTTAGCTGTTGAATGCTTTAATTGCATGAGTCCTCTGGCACCAGCGCTGGAAATAGCATCTGTTTTAAAAGCACTTTCCTGGCGAGTGATGGCATAGGCCCAGCTTAGGGGGATGTTATGATTTTTTGCTTGTTCGGCGTAAAGGTTAAAATGTTGTCTCGGGAAACGCTTATCGACATCATTGATCTGTTTGCTTCGGGCAAATGCCAGAATGGCCTGGTGTTGCCAGCCCCATCTGTGCGCAATTAGCGCCAGCTTGACTTGTGATTGTCTGGCGGTATTTTTTACAAGATGATTCCATTCACGGCGAGCACTGGTGAGTCGCCCTAAAACAAAGAACTCTCTGGCTCTCATTGCTGAAGCTGAGTTTTCCAGCTTTTTTAACTCCTGCTCTGGGAATTCAATGGTTTTCTGATGTAAGCTGGCGGGTTGATTGAGTTGCCGGGAGGCCAGGAAACCGTAGTAACTTCTCTTGTTGGCCAGAGTTTGAAAAATAGATTGTGCTTTAGTCAGGTTTCCCAGTTGTGTCTCAGCAACACCACGCCAGTAGTGCCATTTATTGGCGTCTTTTTTATTATCTGCGAAATGACCGGCCAGGTTTGATATTTTTGTCCAGTTTTTATTCTGTAAAGCGGTTGTTAGCAACCATTGATTTACAGAGCTATCATTCGCATTGGATAAAGAAGATAACCAGCTTTCAGCTCTGGGATCTTTTTCAATGGCAAGACTCAAGCTGACTGCACGTTTTATTTTAGAAAAATCACCTTCAAGTTTATATTTTGAACCGAGTGACTGCCACAGAGAGATTGTTTTGTCAGGGTTTTTCCAGGCTAGCTTGTTTAAACCTGTCATGATGATATCAACGGCTTTTGAGGTGAGCGGCTTTCTAAAGTTTATATTGGCCAGTTTTTCCGGATGTTGATTGATGTTAATCAGTAATTTTCCGGCTTCCTGCTCGTGCGCAGGCAGTTGTCTGATCAGTTTTCTGGCCAGATTTCGATTGGGGGCTTTTAAGGCAATAAGAATTCGTTGCCAGACCAACTGGCTAGAAAAGAGATTACTTTTTTTCCATTGTGAAATCAGAGAGTTACAATATGCAGGCAGATTTCGGCCTGATAGCCAGATTTTTTCGGTTTTTCGATAGATATCTTTTTTGTTCTCTGCTGTTTTTAATCGATATTCGAGTTGTTTACACGAAAGCTGAGTGCTGTTGAAGTCACGGTAATGACGCAAAAATAACGAAGTGTAATTATTCTTTGCCAACCAGTGAAGCCATTTATATCTGAGTTTTCTGGCGACGGGTTGATTGCCATGAGTTTCTAAAAAGTCTTCTATCGCATTGATATTCCGGGTATTCAGGCTGGTAAGCAGTTTTTGTTGTTGTAAATAACTGAGTAGAGGGTAGTTTTTCAGCTTTTGTTCCAGTTGCGGGAGTTCTGCCCAGTTACTGCTGGCTATTATTTTTTCAGCTCTTAAAAAACTGCGCTGTTCATCGGTTTTGTCAGTTGAGGCCAGAGCCAGGACCTGAAGAGAGTTTACTATGAGGAACAGTACAACAAAAATTAATTTAAAGTGCCTGAAAAGCAATTTCTTCTCCATTTGTCATTATAATTTACGGCTTACTCTATATATCGTAGCAAATCGCGATAAGTTTAGGACAATTTAAAATTTGATTAATTCCTGCTATTTGTAAATATATCTGAAACGTGCCCAGAGTTATTTGAGATATTTATAATACTATTATAAATATCGCTAAGAAGACACAAAAAAGACACACAATAGTTGTGTGCCAAAAGGTAGAGTCGTTTGAAAACTAAATAAGTTTATTAATTCTGAGCCAGCTGGCTGTCTTGATTAGCTACAAAATTAACACTGACTTTTCTCGCCATGGCAAAGGCATCGGGATCGATAGTGGTTGCAACACTTTCAATTTCACCGTGAGCAGTGCTTATTATTCTATCGGGATTAATGCCAAAAGTTTCAAATGCACTTTTAACGGAATTAACTCTTTCCTGAGACAAAATAAGGTTGTCTGCATTAGAGCCTCGTGGGTCGCTATACCCATCGAGTTGAATATTTAGTTCAGGAAACTGATTTAATATTTTTGATATTTTGCTGATATTATTAATATCAGCATCGGATAACCAGGATGAATTTGTTGTAAACATCAGGTTCAGGCTTAACCCGTCAGTTACCCACTTAACTTCAGCGTTATGATTGCTTTCTAGTGCTATTTCTTGCTGCATCTGGTTAATTTCCTCTTTTAGCTGGTTTTCTCGAGCAGAGACTTCTACCAGTTTTAATTGTGTTTCATCCAGTTGATTGGCTTTTTCTACCTGGTCGCCGACAATTGCGCCGAAAGCTGCGCCAATAATTAACCCGACCGGGCCGCCAATCGCTGCGCCTGCAATTGCTCCTGACGCAACGCCTACATTTTCTTCAGTACTGGCCTCTGCGTGGCTGGTGTTTATGTTTAATAGTGATGTTGTAATAATTGCTGATAAAATAATTGCTTTGTTCATTGGTATTTCCTCGTTATTGAACTGATTAATTAAGGCCACTTATTGCTGTTGTCTGCGTTTCAGGTTGTTAAATTGTTGTGTCAGTTAAGTCGTTGTTGTTTAAATTAATGCGCAAAAAGCCATCCGTGGCTCTACTCACAGGTTTATATTTTTTCCATCAGACCTGAACCTGTTCCTGATAAGTATCAACTCATCCTTATGGTTAACTACTTCGTTGGAACAGTTGTATTAAAGCTTGATAAAAAGGCGTTGAATCCCTTTAATTCAGTAAAGGAGGGGGCAAATTATGGCAAAAAGATGTCAATTGCCTGGTTTTGCTTTTTTAGCAGGCAAATTCAGGTAATAATGAGCGTTATACAATTTGAATAACAATGAAAGGCGCAAAATGGCGAGACGAATTGCATTGGTAGAAGATGAAAAAGCGATTAGAGAAAATTACTCCGCATCTCTACGCAAACAGGGTTATGAGGTACTCAGCTATGAAAACCGAGAAGATGCACTTACGGCATTTAAAACCAGACTTCCTGATCTGGCAATTCTGGATGTTGGGTTGGGCGATGAGCCAGAGGGAGGTTTTGAATTATGCCGTTTTTTGAGAGCACAATCAGAAAGTTTGCCTATTATATTTTTAACGGCACTTGATAGTGAGCTAGACGCTATTTCTGGTTTACGCCTGGGGGCTGATGATTATCTGACAAAAGATATTAGCCTGGCTCAGGTATTGGTCAGAATTTCAGCATTGTTCAGGCGAATTGATGCCGTTAAGAATATGGCACAATCTGCTGAGGATATTATCAAGCTGGATAAACTGGAAATCGATCTTAATCGATTTGTTGCTCATTGGGATAAGCTTCCTGTTGATATTACGTTAACTGAGTTCTGGATATTGCATGCGTTAGTCAAAAGGCCCGGGCATGTTAAAAATCGTGATCAGTTAATGGAAGCGGCAAAGGCGGTGGTAGATGATAGTACGGTTACTTCTCATATTAAACGACTTAGAAAAAAATTTGTTGCGCTGGATAATAGTTTTGACCAGATAGAAACTGTGTATGGTCTGGGGTATCGCTGGAAAGCCTGATTGATGATTGTGTTTTCTGTTTAAAAAAGAGGCGTTATAAGATAAAAGTGAATTTAACTATAGATTATTTCATTATGTTTATTAACAGGGTGTTTATTGACAGGACACATCAATTATCTGGAACCTGTATTTCTGGATTGAGATCTCGTTGATGTTATTAAATCCTGCCAGTTGGCAATTAAAAAGTAAATTCATTGCTATCGTATTATTAATTCTGTTGATACCCATTGCGTCAATTGTTTTATTAAAGGAAATTGAGAGTACTCTTGTTACTAGCTTAAAACAGAAATTATCATTATCAGCAAAATTATATGCACTACAGCTTGAATATAATAAAGACTGGTTTATGGAAAGTCAGTTGCCAATCAGTCAGAATTTTGTTGCTTCTGAATTGTTTGTTTTTCCATTGCAGCAACTGGTTTTAGTTGATGGCTTTTTTGAAGAGTGGGAGTTTGTTGAAAAATTCAGAGCTTATTTTAATGCTCACGGCTCAAGGAAAGAAGACGACTCAATGGCGTTGTTACTCGGTTCTCAAGATAACAGCTTTTATCTCTCGCTGAAAGTTCGCGATGATAAAGTCATTTTTCCTGATAGTGATGAGCCGTCTTATTCCGATCGGGTGGTAATCCGTCTGATTGACAAAAATCAGCTGAGTCATAAGCTTTATATTGCGCCGCGAGCTCCGGGTAAAATACCGGTAAAAAGAGTTGTTGATGAAAAACTTAAGATTGACTGGCGTTTTTTTGCTTACTGGGTTGAATCTGAAAACGGATTTAATCTGGAGTTAAAACTTCCCACAGGAATGAAACCACAGCAAATTCAGGTTCAACATTTTGATGTTGATGCTAAAAAACAAAAAGACTGGTCACAGGTTATTTCATCCAGTCAGTTTGATTTGAACCCCATTGTCTGGCCTTCAATAAAAATCAATCAGTTTATCCAGACCGCAGAGATGACGCCAGGTCAACGCATCTGGGTGCTTGATACACAGGGGCGAGTTTTAGCTCGTCAGGGAAATCTTAATCACGATTTAAATTTAAATAGCAGTTTATTTTTAAGCTGGATACTGACAAATTCGAATGAAGCTATTGTTGATACTCGAGGGAATCGGTTGACTCTTAATATGCCCGAAATAACGTCTGCACTCAGTGGAAAACATGTTACCCGGCTCGAATCAAATGCCGACGGAAAAGGAGCGGTAGCACTTGCAGTTAGTCCAATTAGCACTAATGGGCAAATACTGGGAGCAGTGCTAATTGAAGAAAATGTTGCTCGTGTTCAGTTATTACAACAAAAAACGCTGGCTCAGGTTTTATATGCGACGTTAGCGGTTTTTGTGCTGATAATGCTGATTGTTATCTGGTATGTCTCGAAACTGGTTGATCGCATTGGTGGATTAAAAAAAGCGATTAATAGTGTTGTAGATGAGCATGGACGTATGTCTGCTCCGTTGCAGATAAGGTATAAACGAGGCGATGAAATTGATGAGCTTAGTAATTCTTTCTTACAGATGGGGAATCGGCTTTATGATTATAATGATTATCTTGAAAAGCTGGCATCGAGATTGTCTCATGAATTGAGAACGCCTATAGCCATTGTCAGGTCATCTATCGATAACCTGTTATTGACTCAGAGAGATCCGGAAGATATTGAAACTTTACAAAGAGCGCTTGAAGGAACGCAGCGACTGGGAGAGATTATTACTCGAATGCGTCAGGCCAGTGGGGTTAAAGATGCAATGCAAAATGCTAGTTTTGAAGAGCTGGAACTGAATGGTTTTATAGAAAGAATTATTCAGGGGTTTGAAAAAGCATTTATTGACTATCGTTTCAGGTTTGAACCTTCAGCAACAGTTGAGCTCAGGAGTATTTCGCCCGATTTGCTCGCAGAGCTTATGGATAAATTGCTGACTAATGCCATGGAATTTACTGACCAGAAAGAAGAGATAGTTATTAAGTTAAAGCGAGAAAAAAGCCAGCTCAGACTGGTTGTAGCAAACAAGGGACCTTTAATATTAAAAAAGAATCTTAAAAAAATATTTAATTCATTGGTATCTATCAGAAAACAACAATCTAATAAGCTTAACCTTGGGCTAGGGTTATATATCGTTAACTTAATAGCTGAATTTCATGGCGCAGATGCCAAAGCGAAAAACATGAATGACGACTCTGGTGTTGAAGTGAGCGTTATCTGGAGAGACGAACGTTAGTTGTTGATACGGTGTCGTCAGACTGTAAGTTGAGTTGCTTAACAACAAAACTGGCCAGCTTCTGACTGTCTTCGATATAGTATCTGGCCATCCAGTCTTTTGGGTTTTTATTGGAATCGTATCCCCATAGAGCACATACCGAGACCATGTTGGCTGCCCTGGCCGAAATAATGTCACGTTCGTCATCGCCAATATACAGGGCTCGCTCAGGTAAAATTCTGGATAATTTACAGGCCTGAATCAAGGGGTAGGGATCCGGTTTTTTCTGAGCATAGGTATCACCAGATATGACAACACAGGCTCTATCATAGAGCTCGAATTGTTTAAGTAGTGGAACCGTAAGAAATTCAGGCTTGTTAGTCACAATACCCCAGGGGATTTTATTCTGGTCCAACAAGTTCAATAGCGATGAAATTCCAGGATAGAGTTGCGATTTATTACAGAGGTTTTCTGCATAGATATTCAGGAAACATTGCTTCAATCGATTGAAATCGGGATCGGCAGGAAGAATATTAAAAGCAATTTTTAATAAGGCTGGAGAGCCGCCAGACACAAAAGGTCCTAGTTGAGAAAATGGAAGAGACGGCTTACCCTCGTTGATTAAAACCTGATTAATAGCAAAAACAAGGTCAGGGGCGCTATCAATTAATGTCCCATCCAGATCAAAAAAAACGGCGTCAATCATATTTGTTGATTCTCATTTTCTATAGGTTACAGTTAAGCGTTCGGTTTAAATTGATTGGTTTTAGCGTTTTAAATGCATCAGATAATTAACCTCAACACCCGGTGCAAGTTTATATATTTTTGAAATCGGGTTGTAGTGCATTCCTGTCATGTGTTGTAGCTCAAGATTTGCATTTCTGGACCAGAGAGCCATTTCTGACGGTTTGATAAATTTTTCATACTGGTGGGTGCCTTTGGGTAGCATCTTTAAAACATATTCTGCGCCTACAATGGCGAAAGCAAATGCCTTAATCGTTCTGTTAATGGTTGACATAAAAACATGCCCACCAGGTTTAACCAGCCTGGCACAGGCGCTGATGACTGACGCAGGTTCGGGGACGTGTTCTAGCATTTCCATACAGGTTACTATGTCAAATTGCGAAGCGTGCTCATTAGCATATTCTTCGGCCGTTGACTTGATATAGTCGACTTTTTGTCCCGACTCCAGCAGGTGGAGTTTTGCAACAGAAAGGGGAGCGTCCCCCATATCAATTCCTGTGACCTTTGCACCAGAAGCTGCCATTGATTCGGATAAAATACCGCCTCCACAACCAATATCCAGAATTTTTTTACCATTCAACCCGCCTGCATTCTTATTGATATAATCTAACCTTAACGGATTGATATCATGTAATGGTTTAAATTCGCTTTCCCTGTCCCACCAGCGCGCAGCCAGTTCGGAGAATTTCTTAATTTCTGAAGCGTCTACATTATGTGTGCTGCTCATTAATATTCCTGCGTTTTTCCTGGTTAGTTGAGGGCATAATCAATAAAAACGGATCTGCCAGCTCTGATATCATCGGTTTACTATTCGGTCTCGCCATTGTTGTGCTTGTTGCAATATAGTATCGGAATTCAGGGTTTTCAGATTACCCTTTTCAAGCAATAGTTTACCATTAACCCAGACATGACTGACCTGGTTTCGAGAAGCAGCATAGACAATCTGTGATACAGGGTTATAAACCGGTTGCGTTTCAATGGTGTTGAGATTAATTGAGATGATATCAGCTGCTTTGCCTTTTTCAAGTGTTCCTATCTGATTTTGCAGTCCAAGCGCTTTTGCCCCGCCAGCCGTTGCCGCAAAAAGCGTTTGGTAAGCGGTTAGTGAAGTTGGCTTTTCTGAGCTGAGTTTAGCTAATAGAGAAGCACTACGCATTTCATCAATCATGTCCAGATCATTGTTACTGGCCGCGCCGTCGGTACCTATAGCAACGTTAACTCCCTGATTTATCAGTTTTGTTACTGGACAGGTGCCGCTTGCCAGTTTCATATTTGACTGAGGACAGTGGATAACATGACTGCCCGATTCTGCTAACCATTCAATTTCAGTCTCATTAAGTTGTGTCATGTGAACAGCATTAAGTAATGGTGATAACATGCCAATTTCTTTCATCATGGTCATTGGTCTTATGCTGTGTGTATTTAAGAATGATTCAATTTCGTCACGGGTCTCATGGGCATGTATCTGAACAGGCAGGTTTAGTTCATTAGATAGCATAACCAGCTTTTCTAATGTGTTTTTTGCGACGGTGTAAGGGGCGTGAGGTGCAAAGTTGAAGCTGAGCAGTGAGCTATGCTTATATTGGTCAAAAACGCTTAAACCCTGGTCAATGCAATCTTGAGCATTATTTGTCCAGTTAGTTTTCATGTCCATCACGACCATTCCAATACTGGCTCGAATGCCCGTCTCCTGAACTGCTCTGGCGATTTGTTCGGGTATAAAATACATATCTTGAAAACAGGTGGTACCTGAACGAAGTAATTCGGCAATGGCGTGCTGGGTACCCTGATAAATAAACGAATCATCGACAAACTGGCCTTCAACAGGCCATATTTCCTGTTCGAGCCATTGTTTCAGTGGTAAATCGTCAGATAAACCTCGAAGCAGGTTCATTGCGCCGTGGCAATGGGCATTGATTAGTCCTGGCATCAATACCTGACCTGACAGGCAGGTATGATTAATTTCTGGATATTGACTGCTTATTTCTGACTGGGGAATTAAATCGACTATTTGTGAACCAGATAATACGATGGCGTATTTTTCTAACCAGTGGTCAACCTGCGTCATTGGAATAATCCAGTCTGCAGATATTATATGATCCGGCTCAACTTTTTCAGAAGGCTTAGTGTTATTGTTATCCACATTTGTTCCAGCCGTTACAGGTTTTTTCATAGTATTGACTCATATTAAACAGGATACATTTTGTGATGATCCCATCAACATTATCAGGTAGAATTTTTCATGTTAGTAGTATATTACCTGTTTTAGTGGGTATCCAGAAGTGATTAAACGATTGTTGTTAATAGAGTATTGTACGTTAATCAGATGTTTTATACCCAAACTCTCTGGATCCTGCATTTCCAGGGAGTCTGGGTATCGATTAAAAAGCTTATTTAATTGGTCGTCTGGTTAGCTAATCTGGTTTATTGACCCTGTTGAAAATTTAACATTTAGAGCCTGGTGTGAAGAGTATGGATAATAATAAAACAAGAAAAACATTACGCATGCCTGTAACCAATGTACATGCAAGAGGTGGCTTTTCAGTCACGGTGAGTCTGGGAAGCCAGTTTGACACTGCGGAACTTTTGCTCGATACAGGTAGTAGCACGCTAGTGGTCAGGCAGGACGCCTATGAGTCACATCTTGACCAGTCTTTACAGCCGACGAGTTATGTTCAGTGTGTCAGGTATGGGATGGGAGGTTGGTATGGACCTGTTGTTAAAACAGAGGTTGATCTGATGACTGATAATGGAAGCATGCAACTTGATGATGCTCATGTTTCCATTGCTTCGGTGGTTAATACCGGTTGTTTTACCGATGCTGACGGAATTCTGGGCTTAGCTTTTTACGAACTAAATGATGCGTATAATTTATCTTCCTATTTACTTGAAAATGAAGTTAATGAGCAAATGACCTATCCATGGTCTGATACGCGGGTCGAGTATGATACCGTTAAAGACTTTAAAAAATTTCTTAAATCGCAACCTAAATATGAACTTACACCCTATTTTACTAAATTGGAGAAACAGGGGATTTCTGCTAATAAATTTTCATTTTTAAGCTGGCGTTCAAGCATTCATCATGCTCAGCCAGATCTCATTAAAGATCAGTTAAAAGGTGATCCATTGAATCAGGGACTCTTTATACCGGGTGGTGGAGAGGAGGACACCGATCTCTACGAGGGAGAATTTAAGAGAATTAAAGTCATTGATGATGTTTACTACAATGTTCGTTTGCTCAGGGTAAAAGTAGATGGTTTTGAGCCATTTGAGGCACCTCTTCTTGAAGGTAGAAAGTTGAAAAGGCATTACTCCAATGCGCTTGTCGATACTGGCGCTTCAGTATTAGTACTCGATAATGTTATTTTTAATTACATTATTGAGTGTTTCAGCAAACTCAATTCTGATTTTAAAGAAATATTAGAGCCATTTTTGTCTTTTGAATTTATAGAAGAGGGTATTCCTCTGGAAAAACTAAATCTGGAGGACTGGCCGAATATTGAATTTGTTTTTGAGGCTTCTGTTGATTCTATCGAAAAAGAAGTCAGCTTACTCTGCAAGGCGAGTGATTACTGGCAAGTTAATGCACCTGCACATGGTCAGGCTTCATTTAAAATCATTTCTCAGCTAGAGGGCTGGCCCGATCAATCAATCCTGGGGTTGCCGTTGCTTAGCGGTTATTATGTTATTTTTGCTCGCTTTGAAAACGAGTATGGAGATATTAAATTTGCCCAGGCCCGTCTAAGCTGATGGAAAATATCATTAAGAAAAGTATTTTTGAGTAAGTTTTTTAAAGCAGGTTTTGTTGAGAGAAGCTTAGTCGATATAAATTCATTAGAGAATAAGTTCATCAGAGAGTTGTTCAGTTGATTAAAATTCATCCTGATTTGTTAACCGTTAATTATATATTGCGTCCGCTAAAGAAAAGTGAATTGAAATTTTTTCTTAGCTTATATCAAAATACCAGATTAATGGCATATATTGGAGAGTTTAGCGATGAGAGCTTTTTAACGGATAGTTTTTATCGCTCAGTCAGATATAATCAGAATCGTATTCCAAAAAGGTTAACCTATTGTATTTATGAAGGTGACAGGGCTATCGGCTTAAGCTCATTAATGTGGTCAGAATTATCTGGTACGACGTGTGAAATAGGGATGATTATCAATGAATGTTCGCTAAACAGAGGAGTGGCTGAAGAGGCGATGAGTAAATTAATTGAGTATGCATTTTATCATTCAGGGGTTAAAAGGGTTTTTGCCAGATTCCTGACTGAAAATATACCGGCATTAAAGCTGGTTAATAAGCTGGGTTTTACTGTAAGAAAGTCATCACGGAACGAACAATACTGCTTTCTTGATAAACCAGGGTTTAAACAGGAGGCCTGTTGTGAGTCCATCTGAAATTACTGGTAGCTTAAGTTGTGTTGGTATTGGTATTTCTCTGGGGGGACATATTACTCCGGTTGTACAAGAGCATATCAAAAGCAGTGATGTCTGCTTTGTTGCCGCGTCAGATGCTCTGGTAGAGTTATGGGTTAATGAAATGCATCAGGACGTGCGTAGTTTGCAGGATTATTATTCAGATAATAAGTCCCGAAAACAGACTTACAGAGAAATGATTCAAGTTGTTTTAAATGAAGTAAGAGCAGGTAAAAAAGTCTGTGCCATTTTTTATGGTCATCCTGGAGTTTTTGCTTATGCTCCTCACAAAATGATATCTATTGCACGTCTGGAGGGATTTAAGGCGATTATGGAGCCAGGGATTTCAGCAGAAGATTGCCTTGTTGCCGATCTGGGGATTGACCCCGGAAAATATGGTTGTCAGCAATATGAAGCCAGTCAGTTTTTAATGTATAAGCGGATTATTGATTCCAGTGCTTATTTAATTTTATGGCAGATAGGTCTGGTTGGTGATCTGAGTTATGGCATTCAGGTCACTGGAGCTGCGCATCGGGAAATATTATTATCACTTTTATATGATAATTACACCAGTGAGCATGAAGTGATTTTGTATGAGGCTGCAACCAATTCTATTTCAGCAACTCGAATGGATTATATTCCATTAAAAAATTTATTGTGTGCAGAATTAAAAGACTACACAACTTTGGTTATTCCTCCTGCCCGTCCGTTAATCAGGAATAATGAGATGATTAAAAAATTGAGTATGATTGATAATTAATTGTTTATTGCGGCTTGCGGCTTGCTTCCTGTATGATGGGAAAACGTTTCTACCCTGTTAGAACTATTAAAATAATAATGTAGCGAAAGGAAGGAAAAATGAAAAAAGATGTGCTTGAATTTTTAGAAAAACTGGGTAAAAGCGCTGATTTAAGATTAGATAGAATTGATTTTTCGTCCTTACTTGATAATGACGATTTTGATCCAGAAGTTAGTCGGGCTATTTTGAATAAAGATCCTGGAGCATTAGCCCTTATTTTGAAAGCACGTTCTAGAATTGTATGTTCTCTGGCTCCCGCAAGAGATGACGACGATGAATATGAATATGAAACCGATGACAATGACAGTGACAATGACAGTGACAATGACAATGACAATGACAATGACAATGACAATGACAATGACAATGACAATGGTGATGAAAGTAATGAGGGAACTGAAGCAAAATTAATGTATCTCGATAAGGTGGTAGGGGAATAGTTTGGTATTGACGCCACTCTAGCTAAGTAAAATAACGGATGAATAAGACAAAGTTAATATGTTTGTAAAATTTGTAAATTTAATATGCCTTACAGGGATGCTTTTTTTTAGTGATGCTGCTTGTTCAAAATCAGGGCAGTTTGATTCTCTTTTAAGAATGGCTGATGAGATTCGTTCCTCAGACAGTATTGAGTTTTCACAAAAACTTTCAGAGCTGAAAAAGGATTATGAGCTTTTTACGATTAATCAGAAATATTATTACCTTTATTTAACGGGCTATCAGAATGCATTTAACGGAAATATAAAAGAGGCGATAAAGTTATTAAAACACGTCGAAGAAAATAGCCAGAATCCCACTTTGAGGTATCGAAGCAGTAGCACGCTGGTTAATTTATACGCATTTACAAAAAACTGGCAAAAAGGTTTTGAATTTCTAGATGTTGGTTCCAGCTTGTATGAAGATGTCGCTGAACCAGATATCAGGCATCAGGGGTTGATTAACGCAGCGGTATTTTACAATGAGCTAGAGCAGTATGAGATGGCTCTGATTTATGTTAACCGGTTAGAAAAAGAACAATTATCGATTCGTAATCGTTGCATTATGCTCGCAATTAAAGTTAAATCCTATCTAAATATTTCTCGGTTTGCTTCTCTGGAAAATGATATTCTGGAAGGGATAAAATTGTGCAGGGAAGTTAAAGAAATTATTCTTGTCAACTTATTGAGAACTCATCTAGCCTATTATTACCTTGATAATGGTGAACCAGAAAAATCTATAAATCTGCTTGATCGTCACTATGAGGAAGTGCAGGAGACTCGGTATCAGCTTTTAATTGTTGAGGCGAGTAGTATATTAGCTCAAGCCTATACTAAAGCTGGTGACATCAATAGCGCCAGAAGACATGCTGAAATTGTTGTTGATAGCAAGAATACCAGAGCCTACAGTAAAGCGCTATTAAGTGCATATAAGGTACTTTCAGAAGTTTCCAGAACTAATAAATCGTTTGAGAAGGCTTTAGAATATTTTGATGAGTATATTAAAGTTAAAGAGTTTCTTTTTGAACAAACAAAAGCCAGGCAGTTAGCCGTTGAGACTGCAAAACATCGCGCAGTTGAAAAAGACAATCAAATTACTTTGTTAAGTAAAAAGAACAGAATTTTACAACTGGAAAACCGGCTTTCTTATGAAGCAGTGTTAAAAAACCGATGGATTATTGCTTTACTTGCCGCAGTGGCTTCAATATTAATGTTATGGACCTTATATGTGAGGCGCTCTCAGCAGCGGTTTAAATATCTTGCTGAATATGACAGCCTGACTGAAATTTGTAACCGAGCACATTTCACCAAAAATACAGAGTCTGTTCTGGAGTATTACTCAAGATCTGGGCGTACGGTGAGTATTATATTATTTGATCTGGATAATTTTAAGGCAATCAATGACACTTATGGGCATCCGGTGGGTGATAAGGTTTTAATGCTAACAGCTCAAGCCTGTAAAATGAGTGTTCGCAAAATTGATATTCTGGGAAGAGTTGGTGGAGAAGAGTTTGCTATTCTGTTGCCTGGGTGTGAGATTAGCCAGGCTCAAAAACTGGCTGAGGAGTGTCGTATCAGAATTAGCCAGGTAAATACCGGAGAAACTGGATATGACATTGAAGTTACCGCTAGTTTTGGTGTAACTGATACCAAGCTAAGTGGTTATAAATTTAAAGATATTGTTGCTCATGCAGATGATGCAATGTATCAGGCTAAGAAATCTGGCCGCAATCAGGTCGTCATTCATGGTACTAATAAACAGGCTCTGCATTCATGCAGACCTTAGCTTTTTATTTATATATTCTCCCTTAATAACAATCCGTTAACTCGTATCTGCTTAACTATTATTCGGATTAAAATATCCGGGCAATCACATTTACCTTTGTGGTATAATTGGCGGCTTTATGGCTATTTATAGTCAAGCTACGGCTGAGCATTTTTTAAGCATTACTTTGATAGAATAATAAATTAAAAAAAGCTCTTAATATCAACAGTTTAGGAATGATGGTCATTTATGGGTGAGTTCGCGAAAGAAGTACTGCCGGTCAATATCGAAGATGAATTAAAAGTATCATACCTTGAGTATGCGATGAGCGTAATTGTCGGGCGTGCGTTGCCTGATGTGAGGGATGGTTTAAAGCCCGTTCATCGACGCGTTTTGTATGCGATGAATCAGCTAGGCAACGACTT
This sequence comes from Kangiellaceae bacterium, assembly GCA_016743995.1. Classification (GTDB taxonomy): domain Bacteria; phylum Pseudomonadota; class Gammaproteobacteria; order Enterobacterales; family Kangiellaceae; genus Aliikangiella. The sequence continues at coordinate 17,704 of JADGFG010000043.1, forward strand.
TAATAAATCTTATAAGAAATCTGCTCGTGTCGTCGGGGACGTTATTGGTAAGTATCATCCCCATGGTGATACTGCAGTCTATGATACCATCGTTAGAATGGCGCAGCCGTTTTCTCTCAGGTACATGTTGGTGGATGGTCAGGGTAATTTTGGTTCGGTTGACGGTGATTCTGCGGCAGCCATGCGTTATACCGAAGTTCGAATGGACAAGATGGCGCATCATTTGTTATCTGACCTTGATAAAGAGACTGTTGACTGGGCGGAAAACTATGATGGAAGTGAAACAGAACCGACAGTTTTACCAACTCGTGTTCCCAACCTTCTGATTAATGGGTCGGCAGGAATTGCTGTTGGCATGGCGACCAATATCGCACCACATAATTTACGTGAAGTCATTAATGCCTGCCTGGCCTTGATGGATGATGCTGACATTACTGTTACAGAGCTAATGGAATATATACCTGGACCCGATTTCCCAACACAGGGAATCATTAATGGTAGAGCCGGGATTGTTCAGGCTTATAACACCGGTCGCGGGCGTATTTATATCAGAGCAAGACACCATATTGAAACCGACGATAAAAATGGTAAAGAAAGCATTGTTGTTACCGAATTACCTTATCAGGTGAACAAAGCTCGCTTAATCGAAAAAATTGCTGAATTGGTAAAAGATAAAAAAATTGAGGGTATAACTGGCTTGCGGGATGAGTCAGACAAAGATGGTATGCGCATGGTGATTGAATTGCGTCGCGGTGAAAATTCTGATGTGATTATGAATAATCTTTATTCGCAGTCGCAGATGCAAACTGTTTTTGGAATTAATATGGTTGCTCTGGAAAATGGACAACCAAAACTATTTACATTAAAAGAAATGTTGGAAGCGTTTGTTCGTCACCGTCGTGAAGTGGTGACTCGACGTACCGTTTTTGATTTACGCAAAGCAAGAGAAAAAGCACATGTATTAGAAGGGCTGGCTATTGCTTTAGCTAATATTGACGAAATCATTGAATTGATTAAAAAAGCGCCAACGCCAGCTGTAGCGAAAGAGAAACTGGTTGGGCGAAGCTGGGATGCTACTTCAGTCCTGACTATGTTAGAAGGGGCTGGCTCTGACGCTTGCAGGCCCGATGATCTTGAGTCTGAATTTGGACTACATGATGATCAGTATCGATTATCTCTGGCTCAGGCTCAGGCAATTCTGGATCTCAGGTTACATAAACTAACGGGTCTTGAGCATGAGAAAATTATAAAGGATTATAAAGACCTTATAGCGCTTATCGCAGAGTTATTGGCTATTCTGGCAAGTTCTGAACGACTAATGGAAGTAATCCGAGAAGAGCTCCTGGAAGTTCTGGAAATGTTTGGTGATGAAAGACGTACAGAAATTACCAACAGTTCTGCTGACTTATTGATGGAAGATTTAATCCCTGAAGAAGATGTTGTGGTTACGCTTTCACATGAAGGATATGTTAAATATCAACCATTAACAGCTTATGAGTCGCAGCGAAGAGGTGGAAAAGGAAAATCTGCCACTAAAATGAAAGATGAAGATTTCATTGCTAAATTACTGGTTGTTTCTACGCACGCTACTATTTTGTGCTTTTCAAGTGTCGGTAAAGTTTACTGGTTACGTACTTTTGAACTGCCATTAGCAAGCCGTGGGGCCCGCGGAAAACCTATTGTTAATATTTTGCCGTTGGTTGAAGGCGAAAAGATCACCAGTATTTTACAGGTAAAAGAATATGCTGAGGATCAATATGTCTTTATGGCTACTTCTAAAGGTACTGTAAAGAAGACTTCTTTAGAACAATTTTCCAGACCACGCGCTAACGGTATTATTGCACTACGCTTAGATGAAGGTGATGAACTGATTGGTACTTTAGTAACCGATGGAAATGATCATCTTATGTTATTTAGTGATGGTGGAAAGGTGATTCGTTTCCATGAAGAGAATGTCAGACAAATGGGACGAACAGCGCGTGGTGTTCGAGGTATGCGCATTCCAGATGATCAGCAGGTAATTGCATTAGCAAGGGCTGATGAAGATAGTCAGATATTAACTGTGACTGAAAATGGTTACGGGAAACGAACTTGTATGTCTGAGCATCCATTACGCGGTCGTGGTGGACAAGGCGTGATTTCAATCACTTTAAGTGAAAGAAATGGCAAAGCAATTAGCGCTGTTCGAGTTAATGATGGCGATGAAATTATGTTGATTAGTCAGGGGGGAACTCTGGTGAGAACCAGTGTTGCTGAAATTCGAACGATGGGACGAAACACTCAGGGAGTTAGATTGATCAGGCTTGCTGATGATGAAAAGCTGGTTGGTTTACAGAGAATTGACGAGCTGGAAACTTCTGAGGAAGAATCTGCGGAAGAGATTGATGTTGAATCAGGCGATAAAGCTAATACGAATGTAGAAGCTTCGGTTTCCAACGAAGAAGTAACAGGATCTTCTTTGAGTGCTGAAGACTCTCAGACAGGAAGCTCGGAAAATACTGGTGACGAGTAATATGATATTTAATTTTTGTGCAGGGCCCGCAGCCCTGCCAAAACCAGTCATGTTGAAAGCACAAGAAGAATTTCTTGACTGGGGAGGGACTGGTGTTTCTGTTATGGAAATTAGTCATCGTTCTCCAGAATATCAGCAATTAGCTGAACGTTCTGAACGAAATTTACGCAACTTGCTGAAAATTAGTGATGATTATGCTGTTTTGTTTTTGCAGGGGGGTGGTACTCAACAGTTTTCGAATATCCCCATGACACTGTTAAAAAAGGGCAGAGAAGCAGAATATCTCTCTAATGGTGTATGGTCTTCAAAAGCTTCAAAAGAAGCTGAAAAGTATGGAAAAGTGAATAATATCGATGTATTACATGTTAATGAAGAAAAAACTTATTCTATCTCTTCTGCATCTTGTTGGAACCGGAGCGATTTGCCAGCTTACACTCATTTTACACCTAATGAAACGATCGGCGGGTTAAGATTTGAGGCATTACCCGTCTCTGAAGCACCGTTAATCGCCGATTTGTCATCCTGTATTTTATCAGAGCAAATAAATGTTAGTGATTATGATTTAATTTATGCTGGTGCTCAAAAAAATATTGGGCCAGCTGGACTGACTATCGTTATTGTAAAAAGAGCGTTATATAGCGAAATGGACTTCAGCCAGATTCCGGCGGTTTCTAATTATCAGGAACAAGATAAGCAGGGTTCGATGCTTAATACTCCGCCAACTTATTCATGGTACCTGGCGAGCCTTGTTTTTGAGTGGATGCAAGAATCGGGTGGCGTTGCGGGTATGGAACAACAAGCTATTGAGAAGTCAGAATTGCTCTATCACTGTATTGATGAAGACGGTTTTTATCGAAACCCGGTAGTGGAAAGAAATCGCTCGAGAATGAATATACCTTTTATACTAAAAGATAATGCGCTCAATGACGTTTTTCTTTGTGAAGCAAAAAAAGCAGGCCTGGTCGGGCTGGAAGGCCACAGAAGCGTTGGTGGTATGAGGGCTAGCCTTTACAACTCCATGCCTGTGGCTGGGGTAAAAGTTTTGATTGAATTTATGCGTGAGTTTAAAGCATCTCATGGATGAACCTGCGAACAATTCAAAGATTTCAGAAAGTATTATTACCGTAGATGGACCCTCAGGCGCTGGAAAGGGGACTTTATGTCAGTTATTAGCAAAAAAGTTGGGATGGCATTTATTAGATAGTGGCGCATTGTATAGAGTTTTAGGGATTGCAGCTCATCGGCATGGTATTTGTCTGTCTGATATCGATGAGCTTGCTCGGATAGCGCGGGATATGGACCTGTATTTCAAAATAAACGAAGTTTCGGGTGAAGTAGAACCTTTTTTTGAAGGCAGTAATCTGGCGGATTTTATCCGAACAGATGAAGCAGGGCAAGCCGCCTCTAAAGTTGCAGCGTTATTGCCAGTTAGAGAAGCACTATTAGAAAAACAGAGAGCATTTTATCAGAAACCTGGATTGATTGCTGATGGTAGAGACATGGGAACGACAGTTTTCCCTGACTCAGCTGTTAAAGTATTTTTAACCGCCAGCGCTGAATGTCGTGCCGAAAGGCGCGTTGAACAGTTGAAAAGTAAGGGGGTTAGTGCTAATATGCGCGCGATTTTTGATAGCATAAAAGCTCGAGATGAACGAGATCGGACCAGGAAGAATTCTCCACTGGTTCCGGCTAAAGAAGCTTTGATTGTTGATAGTTCAAATATGACTATTGATGAGGTGTTATCCCAGGTCATTGAATTTGCTGAAAAAAAATTATTAGCCGTTAAATGATTGGACCGTTGTTGGTCCAAATTGGAGAATGAGTTAAAAAATTCTGGATTGCTGAAGGAACGGCGGCCCTTTGTTAAATAATCCCGGACTAACTGGATGTTATTCGGATTTGAAAATGAAGCGTAATCTTTAGTATTGCGTAACTTTAGGTAAATTAAGATGAGCGAAAATTTCGCAGAACTTTTTGAAGAAAGTTTAAATGAACTAGAAATGCGTCCAGGCGCCATTGTTAAAGGCACTATAGTCGCTATTGATGGTGAAACAGTTATTGTGAATGCTGGCCTTAAATCAGAAGGCGTTATTCCTTCTGTTCAGTTTATGAATGAACAGGGTGAATTGGAAGTTAGTGTTGGTGATGTTGTTGACGTAGCACTAGACGCAGTAGAAGATGGTTTTGGTGTAACTCAGTTGTCTCGAGAAAAAGCCAAACGATTTGAGACCTGGTTGGAGTTAGAGAAAGCTTGTGAAGCCAATGAAACAGTTATCGGTGTAATTACTGGTAAAGTTAAAGGTGGATTCACCGTAGAAGTTAAGAATGTTCGTGCATTTTTACCTGGTTCTCTGGTTGATGTTCGTCCGGTTCGTGATACTGCTCATCTTGAAGGTAAAGACCTGGAGTTTAAGGTTATTAAGCTGGATCAAAAACGCAACAACGTTGTCGTTTCCAGAAGAAGCGTTATTGAAGCTGAAAGTTCAGCGGAAAGAGAAGAGCTATTAGCTCGTCTTGAAGAAGGCGCGAAAGTTAAAGGTATTGTTAAAAATCTTACTGATTACGGCGCGTTTGTCGATCTTGGTGGGGTTGATGGTCTGTTACATATTACTGATATGGCCTGGAAGCGTGTTAAGCATCCTTCTGAAGTTGTTCAGGTTGGTGATGAAATTGACGTTAAAGTACTTAAATACGATCGAGAGCGTCAGCGTGTTTCACTAGGTATGAAACAGCTAGGCGAAGATCCATGGGCTGACTTGAACCGTCGTTATCCTGAAGGCGCTCGTTTATTTGGACGAGTTACTAATCTGACTGACTATGGTTGCTTTGTTGAGATTGAAGAAGGCGTAGAAGGTCTGGTTCACGTTTCTGAGATGGACTGGACTAATAAAAACATCCACCCAAGTAAAGTTGTTAATCTTGGTGATGAAGTTGAAGTGATGGTGCTGGATATTGATGAAGAGCGTCGTCGTATATCACTTGGTCTTAAACAGTGTATCCCTAACCCGTGGACAGAGTTTGCTGGTAAGTTTAATAAAAATGACCGTGTTACTGGTAAAATTAAGTCGATTACTGATTTTGGTATCTTTATCGGACTTGATGGCGGCATTGATGGTTTAGTTCATCTATCTGATATTTCCTGGAACGCGACCGGTGAAGAAGCTGTTCGTGATTTCAATAAGGGTGATGAAGTAGAAGCGGTTGTTCTTTCTGTTGATGCTGAAAGAGAACGTATCTCTTTAGGTATTAAACAAATTGATTCTGACCCATTTGCTCAGTTCCTGGCTGATAATGCTAAGGGTACTATTGTGAAAGGTAAGGCAACTGAAGTTGATGCAAAAGGGGTTACAGTATCTCTGGCGGAGACAGTTGAAGGTTATCTACGTGCTTCTGAGATTAGCGATGAGCGAGTTGATGACGCAAGTAAACATTATAGTGTTGGTGATGATGTTGAAGCCAAATTTACAGCTGTTGATAAGAAGAACAGAATCATTTCTTTATCAATAAAAGCTAAAAACAAGCAAGATGAAGCTGAAGCTGTTGCTGAATTTGGAAAAGACGAAGAAGAATCGGCTCCAGCCACTCTGGGTGATTTATTGAAAGAGCAGTTAGATCGAAAATAAATTACTTCAGTTAATTTGTAAAATGTCCTTAATCTATTGATTTTGGGCATTTTTTTTTGCTTTTTGATGACAAATTGTCTATTGTATTAGTAATTAAAGTGCCGTAAAAAACTAAAGGATGGATTGATGACGAAATCCGAGTTAATCGAAAAGTTGGCTGCTCGTCAAACCCAGTTATCGCTGAAAGATGTCGAATTGGTCGTTAAAAGTATACTTGAACATATGGCTCAATCGCTGGCGAAAGGCGAGAGAATTGAGATCCGGGGTTTTGGTAGCTTTTCTTTGCATTTCAGAGAGCCTCGAACAGGACGTAATCCAAAAACAGGTCAGTCTGTAGAGCTGGAGGGAAAATATGTTCCCCATTTTAAACCAGGTAAAGAACTGAGAGACAGGGTGAATGCGGGTTTAAACGAAGACTAGAGGGCAGAATAACTGTTTTAGTTAAAGGCATATCATCTAGATATGCTTTTTTTTATATTTGATTTGATAATGAACCAGTTTTGAGGGACTATTAACTGTCAATAGAATAGTGGCCTGAGGCTTAAAGTTGAGAAATCTTTTAATATTAATTCTGTCCGTGTTACTTTTTGTCGCATCAGCTTTATTTTTCGCTCAAAATGATTCGAATGTTGTAATCAGTTATTTCAGTGGTGAGCAGATGCTACAGCTTAACTGGGTAATGGTATTTTGCCTTGTGTCAGGTTTTTTACTTGGTGTCTTCTCAATCATTGGCGGTCTCATCAAAACAAAAATGCAGCTGCACCACTTGAAAAATCAATTACAGAAACAGGAAAAAGAATTGAATAATCTCCGTTCAATGCCAATTAAGGAGCATTATTAGCTTCAACTATGTTATATAACCGTTGAACTTTATTTAGCCGATTATGTATGAATTCGTCATTATTATTGCGTTATTGCTACCTGTTGCCTGGTGGACTGGTTTTCGTAACGGGAAAGGCGTTGCAAAAGGGAAGTCAATTAAAGATAGATTGGGATTTTCAAAAAAGTATTTTGTTGGTCTTAACTATTTACTCAATGAAGAAGCGGATAAGGCAATCGATACTTTTGTGAGTATGCTTGAAGTTGACTCAGAGACTGTTGAAACTCACCTGGCGTTAGGTAACTTGTTCAGGAGGCGCGGTGAAGTTGATCGTGCCATTCGAATTCATCAAAATTTGATTGCCAGACCTTCATTATCGGGTCGACATAGAAAAATGTCGCTGATGGAGCTTGGGTATGATTACATGGCCGGTGGTTTGCTGGATCGTGCTGAGAATATCTTTAAAGAGCTAATGCTGGATCAACAGCATAATCAGGCAAGTCTTAAACAGTTGTTACTTATTTATCAGCAAACAAAGGATTGGCAAAATGCGATTAAAACCTCAGAAAAACTTCAAATTAATGCAAGTGCCAGCTTAAAATCTGAGATAGCACATTTTTACTGTGAGTTGGCTGAAGTCAGACTTTATGAGCATGTCCCTAAGGAAGCTATCAGTTATGTTAAAAAGGCTTTGTCGGTTGATTCAGGCTGCGCCAGAGCAACTTTAATTCGAGGGGATATAGAATATTCATTATCCAGATATAAACAAGCTATCAAAGCTTATCGTGAGTTGATAAAGCAAGATGTTGAGTTGCTACCTGAAGCAATCACAAAAATTAACAGTAGCTTTAATCAGTTGAATGATAAAAAAGGGCTGGCATTATTTTATCAAACTGCAATTGCGGCCGGGGCGGGAATATCTTGTATTTTAAATTATGCTGAAGAAATACAGTTGACGGAAAATGACCAGGCTGCAGCTGAATACATTGTTCGAAAAATGTCCAGTCACCCTTCGGTAAAAGGACTATTGAAATTAATTGAATTACATTTAAAATATGCTAGTGATAGCGCCAGACCTAGTTTAATAATGCTTCAGGAAGTTGTATCAAAGCTTCTTGATAACAAACCCATTTATCACTGTCATCAATGTGGCTTCGACTCTAAGACGATGTTCTGGCAGTGCCCCGGTTGTAAAAACTGGGGAAGTGTAAAACCGATACAAGGTATAGAAGGAGAGTAAAAGTTGATTGAAAAACCGCAAATGGATTCTAAAATAATTGTAGCGCTAGATTATGCAAAGCTTGAGCATGCAAAACAATTGGTGGAACAGCTTAATCCCGAACTGTGTAAACTCAAAGTAGGCAAAGAGATGTTTACTCGTTTTGGTCCTCAGTGGGTCAAATTTCTGGTCGATAAGAACTTTCAGGTTTTTTTAGATTTAAAATTTCATGATATACCAAATACTGTGGCAAAAGCATGTCGCGCAGCGGCTGAACTGGGAGTCTGGATGGTTAATGTTCATACTACCGGGGGAGTCGAAATGATGCAGGCTGCAGCTGAGTCTTTAAGAGAGTTTGCTGATGAGCGGCCATTGTTAACAGGGGTTACTGTATTAACCAGTATGGACCAGGTGCAATATAAAAATATCGGATTTAAACAAAATATGCAGGATCAGATTGTGCGTCTTGCTCAACTGGCCAAAAAATCGGGGTTAGATGGGGTTGTCTGCTCTGCTCAGGAAGCTAGCTTATTAACTGAGAGTATTGGTCAGTCATTTTTAAAAGTTACACCAGGTATTCGTCCTGTAGGCGCTGATATTGGTGATCAATCAAGAATTATGACGCCCAAAAAAGCCATTGCTGCTGGTGCAAGCTATCTGGTGATTGGTCGACCTGTTACTCAGGCAGCTGATCCGCTGAAAGTTCTGTGCGAGATCTCTGAAAGTCTCGTTTGACTATAGTTGTTTTTGTTATTATCGGTTACACTTTTGTTTCTTTAATCACATAACCGGGAATTTAAAGCCCAGGGAAAGGTCCATGAATAGAATAAAATTATCGATAGCGTTAGCTTTATCAACTCTGATTATGTCGCAAAGTCTGTATGCAAAAGCACCAGTTTCCAAATCAGCTGTTGGAGTTACATCTCAGCAGGAGCTTCAGAAAATTAATTTGAATACTGCTGGTGCAAAAGAGATTGCTGAAGCATTATCGGGTGTTGGTGCAAAGAAAGCACAGGCAATTGTTGATTATCGTAAAACTCATGGAGAGTTTGCCAGTATTAGCGAGCTCGTCAACGTGAAAGGAATAGGGGCTTCAACATTGGATAAAAACAAGGATAAGATTGTTTTACATTAAAATGTAATCTGTACTGTAAAAAGAGTGAATTAGCTCTTTTTACAGTAGTATATTCTATAGTAGTTCAATAA
>JADGFG010000044.1:0-13966 GCA_016743995.1 Kangiellaceae bacterium
GATTCCATCAGATAAAAGGCTCTTTGTTTTTATTCATTGTCTGATTTTATAAAAAATGGATTTATCTGCTCGAATTTACTTCAGTTTACGTAAATGGTTAAGTTTTTCCGCGATCTGTTTTTCCATTCCTCGCTCAACGGGAGTGTAATACTCGACCGCTTCTTTCGCTTGCGGAAAATAAGTCTGCCCAACGGAAAAAGCCTCTGGCTGCTCATGATCATAGCGATATTCACTGCCATAATTTAATTCTTTCATTAACTGAGTTGGTGCATTTCGCAGGTGAAGTGGAACTTCGTAACTCTGCTCTGACTTAACATCGGACATGCAGGCATTAAAAGCCTTGTAAACCGCATTGCTTTTTGCAGCCACTGAAAGATAAATCACAGCCTGAGCAATGGCCAGTTCTCCCTCTGGACTTCCCAGGCGTTGTTGAACATCCCAGGCGTTGATAGCCAGCTGCAGAGCACGAGGATCAGCATTGCCAATATCTTCACTGGCCATTCTCACTACCCGACGAGCAATATAAAGAGGATCACAGCCCCCATCAAGCATTCGACAAAACCAGTAAAGCGCACCATCAGGGTTAGACCCTCTGACTGATTTATGCAATGCAGAAATCTGATCATAAAAAGCCTCACCGCCTTTATCAAAGCGTCTGACATTTTCTCCAATAATCGAGGCTATCTGGGTCACATCAACATGACGTACCCCTTTTTCATCCAGTTCAGCAATATCACTGGCCATTTCAACAAAGTTTAACAAACGCCTTGCATCGCCATCTGCCACATTGATCAACAACTCTTGCGCTTCTTCACTCAGTTTTAACTTAAGATGAGCCAGACCTTTATCCTGATCATGAATAGCACGCAGCAAAATATTCTTCAGTGCCTTGTGGTCCAGAGACTTTAATACATAAACTCGAGCCCGGGAAAGCAGTGCGTTATTGACTTCAAATGAAGGGTTTTCTGTCGTGGCACCAATAAACAGGAATGTACCATCTTCAACGTAAGGCAAAAAAGCATCTTGCTGGGATTTATTAAAACGATGTACTTCGTCAACAAAGAGTAATGTTCGATGGCCCATCTGCTTTTTTAATTGTGCCTCTTCTACCGCAGCTCGAATATCTTTAACACTTCCAAGCACGGCTGAAATTGAAATAAAGTGGAAATCACATTGCGAGGCTATCATTCTGGCCAACGTGGTTTTTCCCGTTCCCGGAGGTCCCCAGAATAACATTGAATGTAACTTACCCTGATGAATCGCTTCATAAAGGGGTTTACCCGGTTCAAACAGGTGTGACTGTCCTGCATATTCCTGCAGGGAAACCGGTCGCATTCTGGCAGCCAGCGGAATAAACTGACGGCTATCTTTTGATGCTGATTTTGTTGAATGTTTATCGCTAAATAAATCTTGCATAAATGATTTTAATTAATTTTCTGCTTTTACTTTTCTACACTGCCTCTGGAGTCAACAACATCAACTCCCTCTGGAATATCAACACGAAACAGCGCAACATTAATTTTCTGATTTATTTTAACCGCGGAAAATTTAACACTGGTACTCTGTCCAAGTGTATCGGTCATTAATAATTCAGTTATTTTTCCCTTTTTAACAAGGACTTTCACAGAATCAAAAGCGCCCTCCTCTGAAAGGGGTTTTAAAATAAACAGAGAACTGTCTGGTTGACCACTGGTATTAATTAATGTGAAATCAAATGCGGCTCTCAGTTCTTCAATACTACTGGTCAAAAGCATTAATGGAGAATTAGTCATTACAGCGGATTGATTCTGTATGGTCACCTGTTCAAGATCAATATCATAAGTCCACAGATAATCTCCATCAGCAACAATTAGTTGTGGAAACTCTTTTTTTACTTCCCAGCGAAAATGCGCCGGTCGTTGTATGGTTATTGTACCTGAACTAAAATCAATTTTCTTACCCGACTCATCGCGCACCGTTTGTTCAAAATCAGCCTGGTAAGTTCTCATGCCACTGACAATTTTCGAAAATTTTTCAACATCATTCTGTTTACTCTGCACAGCAATACTTAAGCAGAACAGAACCAATGTTGTGATTGATTTTACCCATTGATTTCGGTTTAACATTAACAACTCCAGAAACTCAAAATTAATTCAATAACATTATCTTCAATAATTAACAATAAAATGCTATTTATTGTTAATTACTAATTTAGCATATCAGGCTGAACACGATATGAATCTATACCCAAATTCCCTGGAAATACCAGATTTCTTAAAAAGTCAGGCAGATTATAAAAGTTGCTCAACAGTTAATCAGGCCAGCTATGCTGGCGGTGGAGGCGGTGCTATCACTTCTCTGGAACCATTCGACTGCATTTCAGAAACAATTCCGGCCGCTTCCATCTCTTCAATCATTCTTGCAGCACGGTTATAACCTATTTTTAAACGTCGCTGAACGCCAGAAATTGAAGCTTTTCGTGTTTCAGTCACTATCTGTACCGCATGATCATAAAGTTCATCTTTTTCACTTCCTGAGTCGGACTCTGATGGAAAACCAGGGACTTCGGTATCAGCTGCGCCAGAGGTAATCGACTCTTCGTAAACTGGCTCGCCTCGTTTTTTCCAGTCAGCCACAATACGATGCACCTCATCGTCATCAACAAAAGCACCATGCACCCGAATAGGAATGCTGGTACCGCCAGGTAAATACAACATATCACCCTGACCTAATAATTGATCCGCCCCCTGTTGATCAAGCACGGTACGAGAATCAATTTTTGACGAAACCTGAAAAGCAATTCGAGAAGGAATATTCGCTTTGATTAATCCGGTAATAACATCAACGGAGGGACGCTGTGTTGCCAGTAGCAAATGAATACCTGCAGCACGCGCCTTTTGTGCAATGCGCGCAATCAGTTCTTCAACCTTTTTACCGACAATCATCATCATATCGGCCAGCTCATCAATCACAATGACAATTTTAGGTAAAGGTTCCAGTGGTGGCGCTTCTTCGCTCATCGACTCCTCTGATTTCCACAAAGGATCCAGAATAGGTTCACCCGCTTTAATCCCGTCATTAATTTTTTTATTAAAACCCGCTAAATTTCTAACCCCTAATGCAGACATCAATCGATAACGTCGCTCCATTTCAGCAACCGCCCAACGTAATGAATTAGCAGCCTCTTTCATATCAGTTACAACGGGCGTTAACAAATGTGGAATTCCCTCGTAAACCGAAAGTTCAAGCATTTTTGGATCGATCATAATCATGCGAACTTCAGCTGGCGAAGATTTGAATAAAATACTGACAATCATCGCATTTAATCCAACCGATTTACCCGAACCAGTCGTACCCGCAACTAGTAAATGTGGCATTTTAACCAGATCAATCACGACTGGCTCACCGGAAATATCTTTACCCAACGCCATAGTCAATGAAGATTTTGAGTCATCAAATACCCGGCAGGCAATGGCTTCTTTCAGACGAACCATTTCCCGGTTTTCATTCGGTACTTCAATACCAATGTAAGGTTTACCAGGAATAACTTCGACCACTCGAACACTGGTTGTTGCCAGAGAGCGCGCCAGATCTTTTGCCAAATTAGAAATTCTGGCAACCTTAACACCTGCCGCCAGATCCAGTTCAAATCGAGTAATAACCGGGCCAGGATGCACAGCGACAACCTGCGCTTCAATTTTAAAGTCAGCTAATTTCAATTCCACCAGACGAGATAAGGCTTCCAGCGCTTCATCTGAAATTCGATGGGTACTTACAACAGGCTCGTCTAACAATCGGACTGGAGGTAACTCTCCTTCTACCGGTGTATCGTCAAACATACTGACCTGTTTTTCTTTCTCTGTTCTCAGGCTTGGCTCAATCCGGTTCTTTTTTTCAATTATTTTAACAGGTGGTTTTTGATCAATTTTAATTTTTTCCTTTTTAAAAACGATTTCCCTTTGTTGTTTTATCTGATGCTGCTCTTTCTTTTCCCTTACCCGCTCAATCCACTCAGTACTTTTACGAGATAAAAATGTAAAACCATCGAGAGTAAATTTCCCCACCTGATCCATTAGCTTAAACCAGGAAATTCCGGTAAACAGAGTCATTGAAGCGAAAAACGCAGCTAACATTAATAAAGTGGCACCAACGTTGTTAAACCAGTTAACCAATAAATCAGCAATCAACTTACCCAGTATTCCGCCAGAATAATAAGCATTTTCAAAAGCCGGATCAGTAAAATGCTGAGAAGATATTGCCGCCCCCAGCAATAAGGTAAATAACAAACCAAATAAACGAAACGACCAGAACGCAAAACTGTTAGGTAGCGTATTTTTTCGTTCTCTGAAAATCAGGTAACCTGAATAAATTACCATAAATGGAAAAATGAACGCCAGGTAACCAAACAGATGCAAAAAATAACTGGAAAACCAGGCACCCGCCTTACCATTAGCATTTTGAATTTCTGTGACGTCACGCGCAACAGTCCAGCCCGGATCATCCGGCGAATAACTCCACAATGAAATAAATATAAAAATGGCAAGTGCAATCAGGCAGATAAATCCCCCTTCTTTAACTCTTACCATCAGAATATTGGCTGTTTGATTTTCTTCTACTTTATTATTCATCAATTAGTACTAACTTAATCATTTATCCGCATTATTTTACTAAATATTCAACATTTTTAAATTTGAATGATTCCGCTCTCTTTCACTTCTTCCATCACAACATAAGTGCGCGAGCCACTCACTCCGGGTAAAGTTAACAATGTTTCCCCCAACAGGCTTCTATACGCCGCCATGTCTGCCACTCGGGCTTTCACCAGATAGTCAAAATCACCAGAAACCAGGTGACACTCTAACACCTGAGGTAGGTCAATAACAGATTTTTTAAAGTCGTCAAATACATCAGGTGAAGTTCTAGTCAACCTGATTTCTACAAAGACCAGAAGACCGGCTTCCAGCTTTTCAGGTGCAACTATCGCAGTATACCCTTTTATATAACCTTTATTTTCGAGCCGTTTCACTCTTTCAAGACAAGGCGTCGCACTTAGCCCTACTCGTCTGGATAATTCAACATTAGCCAATCGTCCATCTTTCTGTAATTCGCGCAAAATAGATCGGTCAATTCTATCCAGTTCACCAGATATCATCTTTCTCATAAAGTCAATAACACTAAAATTGCCTCAATATATAGTTAAATATACTTTAAAACCAATAATAACAGCAAGTCATTCTTTAGCAGTGCCGTTATACTAGCGCAAAATATTTTATTCCATTTGTTTATATATCAGAACCAGACTGATATCAACGAAAGACCGCCTGATATCAGGTGTTCCGACTAATAAGAGGCAATTTTTATGTTAATTGGTGTACCAAAAGAAATTAAAAATCACGAATACCGAGTCGGTATGGTCCCGGCAAGTGCCAGAGAGCTCATCAGCCATGGCCATCAGGTTATTATTGAAACCAATGCCGGCGCAGGTATCGGCTTTAGCGATGAAGATTATCTTGCTATTGGTGCTGAAATAAAAAATTCTGCTGAAGATGTTTTTGCCGAAGCGGACATGATTGTAAAAGTAAAAGAACCACTCGCTGAGGAGCGCGCTCAATTACGTGAAGACCAGATATTGTTCACATATCTACATCTGGCACCTGACTTACCTCAGACTAAAGACCTGATCAAAAGCAAATCTATCTGTATTGCCTATGAAACAGTCACCAGTGCTCAGGGAAGCCTGCCTTTACTGGCACCTATGTCAGAAGTAGCCGGACGCATGTCAATTCAGGCTGGTGCTCAGTGTCTTGAAAAATCTAATTCAGGTCTGGGTATGTTATTGGGCGGTGTTCCAGGTGTTTCACCCGCAAAAGTTGTCATTATTGGTGGTGGTGTTGTTGGATCAAATGCTGCGCAAATGGCAATAGGCATGGGGGCTAATGTTGTTATTCTGGATCGTTCGATTGATGTATTACGTCGGTTGGATGCACAATTTGGTGCTCAGCTGGAAACCGTTTTTTCCAGTAAAGATGCCCTTGAAGAACACGTATTATCTGCTGACCTGGTTATTGGTGGCGTATTAATTCCCGGTGCTGCGGCTCCTAAACTGGTGACAGCCGAAATGATAAAACGCATGAAGCCAGGCTCTGCTGTCGTTGATGTTGCCATTGACCAGGGAGGATGTTTTGAAACCTCTAAAGCAACCACTCACGCAGATCCTACTTATATTGTTGATAATGTGGTTCATTATTGTGTTGCCAATATGCCAGGCGCAGTACCAAGAACTTCTACTTTTGCCCTGAATAATGCGACACTGCCTTATATTATCAGCATTGCTAATAAAGGCTACAAAGCAGCATTGGAAGCTGATAAACACTTGCTAAACGGCCTTAATGTGCACAAAGGTATGGTGACCTGTCAAAGTGTTGCAGATAACCTGGATTTTGAATACGTTGACCCCATTGACGCGCTGAATATCTGATTTTCAATTGACAGTGAATAGACAAAAAGCCTCATTTCCGAGGCTTTTTTCTTATTAATCCTGATAAAATTCAGCTGATTGATATTTTTTCCAGAAATTATACGAATTTCCCTTGAAAAGCAGCAAATTGATAATCATCATACAGGTTATCTGATAAACCTGAATTTCATTCGATTGACGTGCCTTTAACAGGACTTCAATCCTCTGACATGTGACCGAACCAGAAAGGTATAACGTAATGTCTTCTTTACAAGATCAACTACTTAAAGCCGGGTTGACGACAAAACATAAGGCTAATAAGGTAAAACAATCCAAAACAAAGGCGAATAAAGTTAACCGAAAACATAAACAGGAAGTGGTTGATGAAACAAAAGTAGCCGCTGAAAAAGCAGCTGCTGAAAAAGCTGAGCGTTCTCGTCAGTTAAATATGGAGAGACAGGCAATTGCCGAAGAAAAAGCCATAGCGGCACAAATAAAACAAATTATTGACGTGAACCAGCAGTCACGGGGCAAACCCATCGTCAGCTATAAATTCTCTGATCAGGGAATGGTTAAATCGATTGAAGTTGCCAATGATATTCACAAGCATCTGACTAAAGGACTGCTGGCCATCGTTAAAAAAGACGAAGACTACGCACTGGTTCCTAAAGTCATTGCAGAAAAAATTAATCAACGCTCTGAAGGTATTGTCGTTCTGCTCAATGAGAAATCAGTAGAAACCAGAGACGATGATGATCCTTATGCTGAATTTGAAATCCCGGATGATCTGATGTGGTAAGGTATTCATTTTATATCTGAATTTCTTAAACCGACAGCATGCGCTAACGAGTTATCGACCTGAAGTTACCAACCTGAAGTTACCAACCTCAAGTTACCAACTTTTGAGTTACTGAACTTAGCAAATCACCTGTTTTTCCATTTTTTAAATAATTAGTACTGACAATTATCAGTATTAAAAATTTGTCACTATTAAACTATTGGAGTTATCGATGTCACAATCTCGCCACTGTAAATTATTAATTCTGGGCTCTGGCCCAGCGGGCTATTCCGCTGCAGTTTACGGCGCCAGAGCCAACCTGGATCCGGTTATTATTACAGGTATGGAAAAAGGCGGTCAGTTAACCACCACAACGGAAGTTGATAACTGGCCTGGCGATCATGAAGGTGTTCAGGGACCCGAATTAATGGAGCGAATGGAAAAACATGCTATCCGTTTTGGTACTGAAATAATCTTTGATCATATTCATACAACCGATCTAAGTAAACGCCCTTTCACCTTAACCGGTGACCAGGGGACTTACACCGCCGATGCGCTGGTGATTGCAACGGGAGCCTCTGCAATGTATCTGGGTCTGGAGTCAGAAGAAGCTTTTAAAGGTAAAGGCGTTTCAGCCTGTGCAACCTGTGATGGATTTTTCTATCGCAATAAACCCGTTGCTGTTATCGGCGGCGGCAACACCGCCGTAGAAGAAGCGCTTTACCTTTCTAATATTGCTTCTGAAGTACATCTGGTACATCGCCGCGATGCATTACGCAGTGAAAAAATACTCCAGGATCATATTATGGAAAAAGCTGAAAATGGCAACATTACCATTCACTGGAACAATACCCTGGATGAAGTCGTTGGTGACAATATGGGCGTAACTGGCATTAATATCAAAAGTACTACGGACGATAGTATTAAACAGCTAACCGTTGATGGCGCCTTTATTGCGATTGGACACAAACCCAATACCGACATTTTTGCCGGACAGCTGGAAATGGCTAATGGCTATATAACCGTACAAAGTGGACTGCAGGGTAACGCAACAGCAACCAGTGTTGAAGGCGTATATGCAGCCGGAGATGTTGCAGACCAGGTTTATAAACAGGCAATCACTTCTGCTGGTGCTGGCTGTATGGCAGCACTTGATGCAGAAAAATTTCTTGATGCGCAAAGTTAACCAGAATTAGCTTAAAATTAACGGCTTACGGCTTACCTGTCTGAACTCAAATTTTACCCGGACAGGTAATCTGACTTTATTTTTATTATCACTTCAGTCAGAAACGTTACCAGGAGTTTTCGTCAATAAAGCATAAAGTTAGCTAGCCGATTACCTGTTACTCGAACGCAAATGATAAATAAATGCGACCGAGCCTTTAAACCGTTTATAAGATAAGCCACTGGATCTACTTTCGTTCAGCTGCCAGGGACTTTTTTCTTTTCTAATCAAATTTTTTAAAGCAACTGAATCCTCTGCAGAGATTGATAAAGCATTTTGCGCAGCGTTTGGGCCAGAAGCTCCCCAATAAGCTCCTCTGTTAAAGATTTTGCCTCCCCACGAATTAAATTTTCTATTCATATCAGACAAAATATTCCTGGCGACCATGTCGGGATTAAGCTGATTTTTTAATTTTGGCTGATACTGCTGCGCTGCTGCTTTCTTAACATCTTTAAAAAAGGAATCAGGAAAAGCCATTTTTCTTGTTCCAATATTAAACGTCCACACGTCCATAGCAACCTGCCTGTAATCAGTATCATTCTGAAGTAACTTTTCCTTTCTATGCTTCTCTGCTGCCTCACTGACCAATCGTTCCCACATGAATGAATTTTCTTTCAGATAAGTTTGTTCAATACATACGTTTAACGATATTAACACATCATCAATTCTCACTCGCGCAGCTCTTTTTTTATAATCTAATACAGCAGCCTGATAACGTGCATGTTCTTCCATAAAATTTTGATAAAGTTTTGTTAAGTGCTGATAATCACTATCAGTAAAACCATTCTGGTCTTTATTTTTAGAATGAAGAAAAGCTTCAAGGTTTAACTTTCCTTCTCGTATCTCCATGATTGCGCCAGGAGGACCGGTCAAGGCCGCTCCCGACTCGCTGATACAGACTACTTTTGGACGATGTGGTACCTGTTTAACGTCAGAATCCATTGATTACTCCTGATATAATTAATAAATAGCACAATAAAAATAACAACGTACCATAAATTAACCAGCGCATTAGTACTAAATCAGATTTAATCTCAATATTGGAAAGGGGGTAAAAAACAATAGGAAGGACTCAGGAATACTCAATCAAAAAAAGAAAATTTCGAAAATCAGATCATATGCAAACTACGCAACAACTGCTGATAAATATAACCTCGCAAAGTCACCATGTCATCATCATCAATGCGCTCAATATTCACCCCATAAACAAAAATTTCATCTTCCGGCGCAGCTTCTTTCACATAGGTTACCAGACAATCCATAGTCACCAGACGTTCAATGTCTTCAATGAGTAACTTCATGGTAAGATTAAGAATATTATTTTCCAGCGCAATCTTCATATTGCTCTGGATCCTCGCCCCGGAACAGCTCAGGTTCATCATATGACCAGCGAGCGCCGGTGAACTATGGGTTTTATTCATCACGGTTACCGTAACATCAGTGGCGACACGAACCTCTTTTCTAACTTCTACCGTTTGAATATCTTTCGGAATTTCCAGGTGCAGGTAGGGGTACGGGTGGCCACGGGTCACCATCACCCGGGTCGTAAATCCTGATGCTACATTTTTGACAACAAAACGCAAAGTCACCAATTGCCCTTCGCGAACAAATATCATTTTATCTTCACCCGAGCGTGGCGCAGACACAATGACACTGCCACCCGGATTAATACCATAAAACTTGACTGGATATCTTTGATCAATATTTTCGCCGATTTGTAACTGCAATGCGTCACCAACGGCAAGCCCCAATTCCTCAACTCTCATATATAGAGAACCAACACCCTGTATTCTTATTAAAAGATAAGTTTAAGTGTAGTATTTATTTATCTAAAAGATATTTATTATTAACCTGTTTCTGGGAACAATATTGAGTAAAATCACTTACTTATGCTAAACCACACGGCGCTATCGGCTTAAAAAAGCCTTAAATGCCCGCTGCGCTTCATCTGATTGAAGACGCTCGGCAAAAACAACCGCTTCTTTTTTAATCAATTCAATGACCTCATCGACCTGCCCTCCCTTCATCAACTTTTTACTTTCCACTAAAACCTGCTGCGAACGGCTAGATAATTGCGCTGCAGAATCCATCGCCTTTTGCCAGGTTGTCTGATTATCAGCAAACACCTGATTAACCAGGCCTGCTTGTAACGCTTCCTCAGCCAAAATATTGCGCCCAGTTAGCAACCACTCACATGCTTTAGCCGGTCCACAGCGCTGTGCCAGTAGTTGACTGGCCCCCCCTTCCGGAGTTAAACCTAGCTTGATAAAAGGCATTGAAAATTTAGTATTTTCACAAGCATAAACCAGGTCACAATGTAACAGCATGGTGGTCCCAACCCCGACAGCCGCTCCGTTCACAGCAGCAATGACTGTTTTTTTCAAGCTGGCCAGCGTGATCAAAAACTGAATAACATTGCTCTCCTGATTAAATTCAGTTTCAAGAAAATCAGCCAGGTCATTACCGGCACAAAAGTGCGCTCCACTACTTTTTAATAAAACCACTTTCACCGAAGGATTAGCTTCTGCGCTCTTCAGGCACTCGGTTAGCAAGCGGTACATTTCATCAGTGAGCGCATTCATTTTATCGGGACGGTTAATTTCAATAATAAAAACTTCATTTTCTTGCTGAGATAAAATCAGATCGTCCGCCATACAAATATTCCTCAATAAGTCATAACAATGAAACAGTTTGGGTATTTTAATCAACTATTCTTTCAGACAGTACTTACTTCTGTCCAATATAAAAACTAATTGATAACATAGCTTACCAAAAGTGATTTGAAAGTGTAATATACCAAGACAATAAAATACTATTGATTATTAGTGCTTACAAAAAAGGTTATTGTAATGTCTCAAGAAATAGCTTCCTCAAATATTTATCAATTTGACTGTAATGATATAAATGGCAATGATGTTTCTCTGCAGCAATTCGAAAACAAAACACTGTTAATCGTTAACACTGCCAGCCAATGTGGTTTTACCCCCCAGCTAAAAGGGCTTGAAGCTCTTTATGAAAAATACAGAAGTCAGGGGCTGGTTGTACTTGGATTTCCCTGCAATCAATTTGGAAACCAGGAGCCTGGAACAGATAATGAAATCTCCAGTTTTTGTGAACTAAACTATCAAGTCAGTTTTCCACTGTTTAAAAAGGTTGAAGTAAATGGAGCGAATGCTACGAAGCTCTACCAATATCTAAAAAAAGAAGCACCGGGATTGTTAGGCTCAACCAGTGTGAAATGGAATTTTACAAAATTTCTTGTGAATAAAAAAGGAAAAGTCATTAAGCGATTTTCTCCCAAAGACACCCCTGAAAAAATTGAAAAGCAGATTAAAGATATTCTATAAGCTATCAATAAACGAAACTCTCTCAATTACCGAACACAGAAACAAAAGACTATGAATGAACTCACTTCAAGAATTGATGAACTGGAAACCAAACAAGCCTTCCAGGAAGAACTTATCGAACAACTTAGCCAGTCACTGATTGCTCAACAAAATGATATTCGACAATTAACTCGAATTATCGAACGAATGGATATGGACCTCAAAGATATGCAACAACCCAACATTGTTGATGCTAATCAGGAAACACCGCCACCGCATTATTGATAAAAAACTTTTGGTTTGCATTGTCTGAGACAATTAAAAAAGCGCCAAAAGGCGCTTTTTTATCTAAGGAAAGTTACGCAGCAAACAGCGCAACTCTTTATTCAGATTTAATCGCTAAACTTCTGAAAAACCAGTGTCGCGTTAGTTCCACCAAAACCAAAACTATTCGACATAATTCTGGTTAATTCTGCAGGTTCTGTTGAACGAACAATCGGTAAACCTTCAGCTTCAGGGTCCAGATCATTGATATTGATTGACCCTGCAATAAAGCCTCTTTCCATCATTAACAAACTGTAAATAGCTTCATGTACCCCGGTTGCCCCAAGAGAATGACCCGCCAATGATTTGGTAGAGCTGATTTTGGGTACGTTACCGTCAAATACCGTTTTAATCGCTTCAAGTTCTTTTGCATCTCCAACAGGTGTACTGGTTCCATGAGTGTTAATGTAATCAATATCACCATTCACCGTTTCCATAGCTTGTTGCATACAACGCACAGCACCTTCACCAGAAGGAGCCACCATATCAAACCCATCAGAAGTTGCACCATAGCCCACAACCTCAGCATAAATTTTGGCACCACGGGCTTTAGCGTGCTCTAATTCTTCGAGAACTAATGTCCCACCGCCAGAAGAAATAACAAACCCGTCTCGGGTCGAATCATAAGGCCTGGATGCCGTTTCAGGTGAGTCATTATACTTGGCGGATAAAGCTCCCATTGCATCAAACAACAGAGTCAGACGCCAGTCTTCTTCTTCACCACCACCAGCAAAAACAATATCCTGCTTACCCATTTGAATTTGCTCAAAAGCATTACCAATACAATGTGCACTAGTTGCACAGGCAGATGAAATCGTATAATTAACCCCTTTTATTTTAAAAGGTGTCGCCAGACAGGCTGAAGTTGTGCTCGCCATCGTTTTAGGAACAGCATAAGGACCCACTCGCTTAACACCTTTTTCAATGCAAGTATTCACCGACTCAACCTGAGCTCTTTGTGATCCACCGCCGGATCCCATAATAATTCCCGTGCGAGGATTAGAAACCAGTTCATCTGATAAGTTAGCATCTTCAATAGCCTGTTGCATTGAGATATAAGCATAGGCAGATGCATCCCCCATAAAACGCAATACTTTACGGTCAATGACCGCTTTAGTATCAATATCAGGCTTACCTGCGACGCGACTTCTTAAACCATAGGTTTCATAATCTTCGATATTACGAATACCTGATTTTCCTTCTTTAAGGGATTCAGCAACACTATCAACATCATTGCCCAAACAGGACACAACACCCATGCCTGTGACTACGACTCGCTTCATTATTTTTCTGCCTCTTATAATATTGATGGCATTAATCAACTGTGATTAATTCTGACTAACAATCTATAACCTGGTAACACTCTATCAGGTAACACTTACTTCGATAACGCTTATTTCTGATAAAAATCAAATTTAGACTTTATCCAAAGCTTTCAACTTTTAAATTAAAAATCATCAGTAGATTCAAACATGCCTACTCGTAAATTTTTTGTTGTATATATCTGCTTCCCATCTACCAGCATCTTTCCATCGGCAATAATTAGCGACAATGTTCCCTTTTTCATAATTCTTTTAACATCAACGACATAGGTTACCAACTTTGCTGAAGGTAATACCTGACCGGTAAACTTAACTTCACCGGAACCAAGGGCACGTCCTTTTCCGGGCTGCCCTGACCATGAAAGGAAAAAACCGCTTAATTGCCACAACGCATCAACGCCCAGGCAACCGGGCATTACCGGATCAGACTCAAAATGACAGGCGAAAAACCACAAATCGGGATTTATGTCTAATTCTGCAGTAATCTGACCTTTACCATATTCACCACCTTCGTCACTGATTTGGATAATACGATCCATCATCAGCATATTGGGT
>JADGFG010000044.1:13976-24525 GCA_016743995.1 Kangiellaceae bacterium
CTTCTGAGGCACTACCGATTAACTCACCTTTACCACAGGCAATTAGCTCTTCTCTGGAAAACGACTCTGTTCGACTCATAAAATTCACTTAACCTTAGCTGATTGGGCTAACGGAATAACCACCCTCACGTTATCTTTCTGAAAATAATACCGTAACGAGCTTCTTATACCATTTTATTATCTGTTTCATATAATGCGCGCCATTATCCCCTGTTTATCAGAAGTAACTGGTACGACCTCGGCGAACACTTGTTCGCTGAAATGGCTTTATACTCTACGCCAACCGGTTTTACCATCTTTATCTTCTAATATAATGCCTTTTTGTTGGAGTTCATCTCTAATATCATCGGCTCGACTCCAGTTTCTATCCGCTCTGGCCTGGTTTCTCTCAATGATCAAGGCTTCAATCTGATCACTGTCATTTAGCTCATCGGTAACACTGGACTTCAAAAAAGCGTCTGGTGATTGTTTTAATAAACCTAAAATATCTCCCAGATAAAGCAAAATAGCAGCTAAAGCTGAGGATTTGTCAGCATCGACACTTTTAAACCGGTTAATTTCTCGAGCCAGCTCAAACAAAACAGCAATCGCTTCAGGTGTATTAAAGTCATCGTTCATCGCATTGTTAAACGACTTAATATATTCACTGGTCAGGTCAACCTCCGGAAAAACTGAAAGATCAACATCTCGTAAAGACAAATATAAACGTTCCAGCGCAGCATCTGCAGACTTTAAGTTATCTTCACTATAATTTAACTGACTTCGATAATGACTGGACACCATGAAATATCTGACCGACTCAGGCTTATATAAACTTAATACATCTCTGATGGTAAAGAAATTATTCAGTGATTTTGACATTTTCTCTTTATCTACCTGTACCATACCAGTATGAATCCAGGTATTGGCAAAACAGCAACCATTAGCAGCCTCTGATTGTGCAATCTCATTTTCGTGATGAGGAAACTGTAAATCTGATCCGCCGCCATGAATATCGAAATGCTCACCAAGACATTTTTTTGACATAGCAGAACACTCAATATGCCAGCCTGGTCTGCCCTCTCCCCACGGTGATGGCCAGCCGGGCTCTTCAGCTTTTGCCATTTTCCAGAGAACAAAATCCATGCTACTCTGCTTATCACTGGCGACTTCAACTCTTTCACCAGCTTGCAATGCATCAATATTCTGCTTGCTTAATTTGCCATAATCAGAAAATCGAGGAACATGATAATAAACATCGCCACTTTCTCCCTGGTAAGCAAAACCTGATTTAATCAAGCCCTCTATCATAGTGATAATTTCAGGCATAGACTGAGTCGCTCTCGGCTCCAGGTCTGGTTCTGCCATTCCCAGAGAAGCAAAATCTTCGTGCATGATCTGAGTAAATCGATCGGTCAAATGAGTAATCGACTCACCATTTTCAAGTGCTCGTTTTATAATTTTGTCATCAATATCAGTAATATTTCGAACAAAAGTCAGTTCATATCCCGAAAACCGAAGATAACGAGTAATGACATCAAAGGCGACAAAAGTACGAGCATGACCTATGTGACTATAATCATAAACAGTAATCCCACAGACATACATGCGCACCTTTCCAGGCTCAATTGGCTTAAATTCTTCTTTGCGCTGTGAAATGCTATTGTGAATTCTTAGCATTGGTGGTGATACCCCGTTTGATACAGTAATTGTTATTGCGCGAATTATAACCCCTGGCCTCAAAGAAATGAATCCTGTATTTACGGGTTGTCAAAAATGTCACTCTGCACAGACGAATTATTCACTCAACAAATCACGCTTTGCCAATAAAATAGCATTCAATGAAGAAAT
This sequence comes from Kangiellaceae bacterium, assembly GCA_016743995.1. GTDB lineage: Bacteria > Pseudomonadota > Gammaproteobacteria > Enterobacterales > Kangiellaceae > Aliikangiella. Next base: position 15,807 of record JADGFG010000044.1, read on the forward strand.
TTCAACCACTGCACGTTCTCATCTGGCGTTGATTATTGTAAGATCAGCGTTTTACCCACCCAGGGAATAAACATGGTTATTATCAAAACAAATTTTGGCGACATTAAGATAGAGCTTAATGAAGATAAAGCAGCAGAAACGGTTAAGAATTTTCTCAGTTATGTCGAAAGTGGTCACTATGAAGGAACCATTTTTCATCGAGTTATTGAAAACTTTATGGTTCAGGGCGGCGGCTTCGATCAAGAAATGAGCCAGAAACCCGTTAACGCTCCGATTAAATGTGAAGCGAATAATGGACTTTCAAATAATACGGGTACCATCGCCATGGCTCGCACCATGGACCCTCATTCAGCAACGGCACAGTTTTTTATTAATGTTAAAGATAATGACTTTCTAAACTTCACTGCTGAAACACAACAAGGTTGGGGTTACACCGTATTTGGTGAAGTCGTTGATGGCATGACTGTTGTTAACCAGATTAAATCCGTTGAAACGGGTTTTGCCAAAGGGATGCAGGACGTTCCTCTGGAGCCAGTAGAAATCATTAAAGTTTCAGTAGAGTAATTTATGCAAAAAGTCATCCACCTGATTTCTGATTTACACCTGTGTGAAAATCAACCTCATTTGCTCGCCTTATTTAAACATTATATGGTTAACATTGCTCCACTAAGCGATGAGCTATTTGTGTTAGGTGACTTATTTGAAGTCTGGGTGGGTGATGACCACCACTCCTCTTTTAATCAGCAGGTAATCGATTTATTTGCGGCTTATTCTCAACAAGATACCAAAGCGCTCTACTTTACTCATGGAAATAGAGACTTTCTGCTAGGAGAGCAATTTGCCAGAGCCTGCAATGGAAAGCTGCTTGACGAACCTCACAACTTTCAATGGCAGAATTTTAAAATCAGTCTGATGCACGGAGATAGTCTGTGTACAGATGACCTTGCCTACCAACAATTTCGAGCAACCGTGCGCAACCCAGACTGGCAATCAGAGTTTTTAAAGCAACCGCTGGAAGCCAGGCTAGCTTACGCGGAAAGTGTCAGACAACAAAGTATTGCGGCGCAACAGGGAAAACAGGAAATGATCATGGATGTAAACCATCAGGCAGTCATCAATTGCTTTAGAGACAACCAGTGTGACTGGCTAATTCACGGTCATACTCACCGAGAAAACCGTCACACAGAAGCATTGAATTCAGAAAACGCTGATAAAACCGGCATTCGAATTGTACTTAGTGACTGGCAACAACAAGGACACTACCTTGAACTTAACAAAGCTCAGGCAGTAAGTCACTATTTTGAACTTGAAGCTGCTGGGCAATAGCCCTGATAATTATGAGTCTGATAATTATGAATCAGGTCGTTATAAATCAGAAAGTTATCTACCCAAACTCCCTGAAAATGCAGTTTGGGTATAAGCCTTAATCTACAACCCTGCTTTTTTCAATACTGATTTAAGGCGAATCCCCAATTCTTTTCTCTCTTCAGCATTGATTAGTCCGATAGCAATCCAGTTTTGATAAAACTTGAGAGCAGCCTCTCGTAAATTCTTTTCCTCTTGTTGAGAGACTAGTCCCTGTTGTAATTTTTCGAGCTGCATTTTCATACGCTGCGACTTCCATTTTTCTGGCGATTCCAGTCCGAGCATAATTTCAGCCTTTAACACCAGATTTTCCAAAGCCTGCCTGTTAACATCACTCATTGGTAAGCCTTCTGGATTTTTCAATGCAGACAGGCGTTGTAATAATATCTGCCCGGACTCTGCATAAAAAGTACCTTCCTCACATTTTTTCGTGATATCAGAAAGGTCAATACTTTTCCCACTTAAAAAATCCTCTTCGATTTTCTCTACCTGATTAACTAGCTGATAAGTCGCCTCCAACACTCGTTTCTGGCGTCGACTTTCAAGGCCTGCATAATTTTTCTCATAAGAGTCACAAACTTTTCTAAACTCACCAGACAAAGCTCTGGTTTTATTTTTTGGAAGTTCCAGTTCATCACTCCACTGTTCTCGAAGTGTCTTATAATCCGTGTAACTTGGCTGAAGTAACTCATCATCCAGTTGTGTCAGCTGCTGAATTTTTTCTACAACCTGGACCATTTGAGAGTAATTTAATTGAAGCTGATTCAAATGCTCCTGTTTATTTTCCTTTCTTCTGGCGAAGACGTTATCAATTTCAGCACGAAATAAACTCCATTGTTCCCGGTCAGACTTAACAAAAGTTAGTCCACATTGACTCCATTGTTGTTGTAGCTTTTTAGCTTGAGATACCGCACTTTCAACATCCTCAATCACATTGAGTTTTGCAGCTTTTGACACCAGTTCAACACGCGCGTCGAGATTTAGTTTTTTCTGTTCATTAATTCGGTTTTTCAGTGGCTCAATCAACCGATTAAAACGATTCAGTATTGACTTTTTCTCATTGGCAGGAATCGGGGTATATTGTTTCCATTCAGAAAATAGCTGGTTAACTTTTTTATCACAAGCCTTCCAGTCAACATTATCCCAGTCACAGCTGGCGATAAATAGTTTAACTTCATCACAGAGATTCAAACATTGCTTTAAATTATCGGCTTTTATTTTATCCTGCCCCGCATAATACTCCAGACAAGGCAGGTAAGCCTGATCACTGGCGGCTTTAAATCTGTCCCAAAAAGCCTGATCCGCATTGCTATCAGAAGCAATCAATTCATGCCATTGTTCCTGGATTTTCCCAACTTGTTCAGCCAATGCTAACGGCTCCATACTAACTTTAATCAACGCCTCCATCTGCTCGCACAACATCTCTTTCTTTGGTGTAGTCGCAAAAGCATGCCAATCTCTTAATTCATCAAGTTCTGGTTGCAGTTTCTCCAGTTTCCCTTCAATACTCTTTTTAAATCGGCCTTGCAGTTTTTCAGTTTGAAACTGTATATGATTTGTTAATTTATTGGCTGCAATCAAGTTTTTATTAGCCAGATGCTTTTCCATAATTCTGAGCTTCTGATTAATTTTAGCTGATTTTTTCTTTTGCTCAGCTTCATAGCGAACAACTTTATCTTCCAGTTTTGTTACCGTTTTCTGCCAGCTCAACATTTCTGAAGGACAAGACTGTTTTTCTGGCCAGTTTAATTGACGATATAAACGACGCCACTGCGTTAGCCCTTTTGATAATTTCTCACAGTCAACAGTTTCGTCTATTTTCGATTCTTCTTCCTGTATTTCAGTTTGTTTCAAATCAGCCAATGTCACACGACCACCAATAGCTAACTTTTGAATCAGCTGAGAAAAAGATTCTCGCATATCACTAAATATTTGCCAGAAAGATAACGCATTAAATAATTCTTCCTTCGCTTTAAAATAAATATCACAGATATTCTTTGCAGGTGAGTAATCCCCTGACATCTGACGCCAGTTTTTATCAATTAAATGATACGCATCAGAAACGGAATCAGAAGAGTCCAGGCTCTGAGAGTAAATTTCGTCTCGCAATGCACTTAACTGAGTGGATAATTCAATTTGAATCTGGGAAGCCTCCTCCGCCTGTTTCAATTGCTGAATCTCTTGCTGACGTGAATCTAGAATGACCTGACTAGCAGCCCGCGCTTGTTGAAAATCAACAGCCCGATGTTGTCGATGATTCTCTTCAATCGCATTCCACTGTTTCAGTAAACTTTGTACTTTTACTTCAAACTGACTATCCCAGTGTTGAACTGACAACTTCTGTAATGCGGTCGCTATTTTATCCGCTTGTTTTCGCTGAGAACTAATCGCCTCTTCAATCGACTTTTCCTGTTTAATTTTCGAGCGAATACTCTGAATAACCTGCTTGTGGGTTACTTGTTTCAGTAAAGATTGTAAAACCGGTAATGTGCTAATCTTATCCAGCGCTTTTAATTTAAGGTCAAGTGGCTTTGCTTTAATAACCACTTCACTTAACACCGCAGTATCGTCAGAAGACAACAAAAAAGGGGCAATCAGTAAACTATCGGATTGTTTCAAAAGCACCAGAATAGCGTTGCCTTTCCCCCACGGTTGATCTTTCGAGTCAGGCAGTACTTTCTGATTAAACTGTTCTATCAGGTAATCTGACTTATCAGGAAACAAGGTAATTATTCGAGATGCCACCAGTAGCCAATACTCAGGGCTAGCATTTTTTTGTAATAAAGCCTGTAACCCTCGAAATTGAGATAACCTGGAAATCGCCAACTGACGAAGAGCGATAACAGGATCTGTCGAAGCGACCTGAATAATAGCCTCTTCATCTTGCTGTTCATCTAATGCAAGAATAGCACTCTCTCTAACTTGCTCGTCTTGATGTTGCCATCGCGGTTTAAAAAGGCTCTTTAGCATATTCATTTTATTATCAACCAGGTATTACTGCTGATTATAACAATTCCAGCCCCGCTGACTAGTGTATTTTTTCAGCAGAGCTAATTTTGTTCTATCGCTCCAGAACTGTCTCAAAATGCGATAACAAAGGAAAATAGAGACCCGCAACGATTTTTCGACTTTCAAGTCTGGCAAACATTTTAAAATAATCGGTTAATTGCGCCATGTAGACAGCTTTCTCTCTGGCAAGAAAACTAGCCCTTGACTCACCCTTTTCTGGTTGTGACGACTTATAGTCAATAATCCAGCGAACATCGTTATCGACGAACGTCCGATCAACAATTCGGGTCAGAAAACCACCAGATTCAATCTTTTTATGAAGTACCAACTCAGAATCTGCCTGACTTTTCTGGCTTAACATCCAGCGCCCAAATTTATCTTTTAAAGTACGACTAATGCCGCCCATAACCAGATCGGTCGCATGTTCCAGATCATCAGCTGCCTGAAAGGGTAAATGCTGCTTTAATTGCGAATAAGTAATACTTCTCCAGCCATCTGGCAATATAAATGCGTCACTATAACGTTCACAAATCCACTGTAACTGCCGGTGTAACACAGTTCCCGTAACGCTGGCCAATTCAGAAACAGGTTCTTGAGCGTTGTCTTCAAAGTTAATCTCTTCAAAGTTAATCTCTTCAGGGTTAATCTCTTCAGGGTTAATCTCTTCAGGGTTAATCTCTTCAGGCTCAACGCCATCAGAATCAAGTAACTCCGATGATAGATCCGGCATCTGAGTCACCTTGTTCAGATTTACCTGCTTAACCTGGCGTCCGATAAATTCATTCTGTAGCGTGTAATCATTATTAACTTCAACAGATAAAGAAGCATTTTTAACCTGATCTATTAACGGTATATCTATAAAACTATCTTCCACTCCATTCCATAACATGCTCAGAAAACTATTAGCAATCGGTTTTTTAATATCGCCTGTTTTTATATCAGAATTAACATTTCCAGTTAAAAACAATTGACGCTTTGCTCTTGTAGCCGCAACATAAAGTAACCGTTGATTTTCATAACGATCTTTTTCAGAATCCAGATGCGAGATATACTTAAAAACCCCATCAGTTTCACCACCTGTCGCTCGAGAAACAGCGATTAAATTATGAGCATTTCCAGCCGAGTCTATGACTTCCGCCCATTTAAGCAAAACATTGTCAGCAGCTCTTTTTCCACCATCCAGGGCAGGTAAAATAACCTTATCAAATTCCAATCCTTTAGATTTATGAATGGTCATCACCTGTACCTGGTTTCCCGCCTTCATATCTGTTGCTGCGAACAAATTATTAATTGAATCAATAACCAGCTGCCTGTCATTTAATTCATTCCCCTGTTGAAGCTCTGACAGTTTATCAAGGCAGACCAAAAAATCTTCTCTATCAGATTCTAAATCCAGTTGATAAAAACCTCCCACAGCGTCAAAACAGCCAGATAGCCACTTTCTGAACGGCTTTCTTCCTTTCAGGGTTATCGTCGCCATAAGTAGTGGTAAGATTTTCTCACACCTTTGTGCCGACTCATTATCCAGTTCAGGAATCATTTGCTGGATCTTTTCTGGCATTGGCAAGTGGGTCTGTGCAGAGGTAAGGATTTTATGGATTGCATCAAGATTTAAGCCAAACCAGGGAGAACGCATACAGGCAGCCCAGCTTAACTCGTCATAAACATCACATAAAGCAAAAGCAAGGCTGGTTAAATCGCTGACCACCATCTTCTGTGATAAACGATCGATTTCTACTGCCTGGTACTCAATTGAATTTCGATTAAGCAGCTGTATGATTTCTGCCAGACTGGCTCGACTACGCGCCAATACAGCCAGGGTCTGAGACTCGTCTTTTTGCTTATTGTCCTGCACGTGCTGCTGAATAATTTGAACAACCTTATTGGCTTCGCTCATTTTGTCTTTAGCATCAACGGTTAAAAAACACTTTACTGACTGGTTTTCTGCAGACACTTCCTGATTAAAGGCTGTTGAGCGAGCATAACTGACTGCTGCATAAGTCATGTCATCAACTTCAGGCATTACCCTGCTAAACTGGGTGTTTATCCAGTTAACAATATTGGATGTAGATCGAAAATTAACTCTTAGCTGACGGAATTCTGGTTGAATATCACCGATACCCTGGTCACGAATTTTCATAAATAATGCTACATTGGCATCTCTAAAACGATAAATCGACTGCATGGGATCACCCACCAGAAATAACGTTCTTCCCGCCGAAGGCTCCCAGCCCGCTGTTAACAGTTTAATCAATTCCATTTGAGGCGTAGAAGTATCTTGAAACTCATCAATTAAAATATGTTCAAGCTTATAATCCATCGCCAGCGCCAGATCAGACGGCAGCTCAGGGTGCCCTAACGCTTCTAAAGAAGCTAAAGATAATTCAGAAAAGTCGATCGCATTATATTTGCTAAACACCAACTTTAAGTGAGCCACTGCGACTGGTAATAATGCAACAATTGCGCCAAGAGATTGTTGACTTAAACTTTGCTCTATATTTTCAGGCAGTAATTTTACTTCCTGTAAAAGCGCTGCAACACCATTGATACCGGACAATTCAATTGCGATGGCTTTGACCTGTTTTTTATTCTTTTTAAATCGTTGTTTTTCTTCATCATCACGTCCCTCCTTTTCCACGGGAAATCCATTTCTTACATTAAATGTCGTTAACAAAGTGCTCGAATTACCAGCTTTTAAAAATAATTCTGCAATCGCTTTCCAGACTTTAAGATCTGAATAAAGTGGCGAACCGATGGTATCGATTTCATGTAGACTTTGCAGCGCAGGTTTGTTAACTTTTTCATTGTCGATCAGGATATCACTAGCCTGATTTAAAATTGCCGGTAATTCACATAGTATATTGACCGGTAGCTTTGAAAAAAGTAACTGTAATCTTTCTTCGGTAATAAGCTGAAGTGAGTTTAATAATGAATCTTGATCAAGGTGCGTGAAATGCTGCCCGATAGTCGTCATCCATTGTAGCCTTCTGGAGAGCATCTGAGCGAGCAATTCGTTAACCTGATTAAGGTTATTATCCTTATGTTTTAATAAGGTCAAAATATTATCTGAAATAACGCCAGGCTCTGATAAAGACGAAGTCAGATTATCTGCGGCTTCTCTGTAAAATTGCCATGCATTTTCTGTAATATCTGGCAATGCGCCGGTTTGAGAAAGCAAAGGCAGTGCACTACTTAAACTGGCTGATAAACTATCGATTGTCATGGTATTAATTCGAGAGGCATTCTCGATTAAATTCCACCCTTTTTGTTTATCTCTTTCCAACACACTTTTCGCTAGCCGCCAACGATGTATTTCATGAGACTCTTCAGGTTGTTCTTCCTGAGCGAGTATTAATGCAGAAATAACTCTACTTCGCATTTCTGCAGCCGCTTTTCTGGTAAAAGTAATCGCGAGTATATTTTCAGGTTTTTCAACAACCGAGAGTAAATTAAGTATTCGCTGAGTCAATAACTCAGTTTTTCCGGAACCCGCTGGCGCCTGAACAATAAAAGAACGAGCAGGTGTCAACAATTCATTTCTGATTGCCTGATCAATAACCCTGCTCATGATAAAACCTCATCACTCTGAGACTCTGGTTGTGCCTCAGAAATACGGCAAAAAGCAGAGTAATCACAATAACGACATGACTGGGTTGCCTGCTTTGGCGAAACCGGCATTTCACCTGATACGATTTGACTGGCCAGAAATGTCAGGTTTTCTTTCCATTGCTTCATTAATGTTGTATTTTCGTTACACCATTTGGAATTACTCAAAATTCGCTTCGAATGGTCCTTGGTTGAATCTGACGAAATTTCAAGAAAACGAGGGTTATCTTCTTTATTATTTTCAAACCAGATACCATTTCTGGAAATTTCTCCTGTTTTGAGTTTTGCATAAGAAAGGCTTCTTATGGGCGCCTCAATACAGGCTAACGCATAAGCAGGCATCTGAGCTTCAGTCGGCCTTTTACCGAGCCATTTTTTGATATCCACACTACCAGATTTATAATCGATAATTTCCAGCTCACCAGATTGACTGGTATCAACTCGGTCAATCCTGAAGTTAAATTGCATACCAGCCAATGTTAGCGTTTTATCAACTTCTGGCTGACAGGTAAATGCTTCTCTCTGCAACTCTATATTAATCCACTCTCTGATTTGCTGAAATATTTTATTAAATTCTATTTCTACAATGTTGGCAGGCGTATCGGTGTAAAGCTGCGCCTGATACTCATTTCTGGAATCGGTTATCACCAGGTAGATTAATTCTTCTAACGCTATATCAGACATTAACTTTAAAGTTTTCTGATTAACTACCTTTAACCAGAACAGTTCCATCGCTCGA
>JADGFG010000044.1:24535-27044 GCA_016743995.1 Kangiellaceae bacterium
ATGCAACCACGCCCCTCTTATTCTAGGAGAAATTCCCTTTTGTACCTGCTCTGCGACTTCTACTTTAAACTGAAAACGAGTCATTGCCTTAAAAGGACAATCAGCATATTGACTTAATAAATAAGCGCCTCCAGATATGTCTTTTACAGGTAACATTATTCTATCATCAATTCGCCATCGATAATCTATGGTAACAGTTTGTTTACTGTCAGCTTTTACAAAATCTTCCGCTTCAAACAGCTTAAACTCAGAAAAAAAAGGTGACTCACAAGACAGTTGTTCACTATTGGATGAACTTTGCGTAATCCATAGTCTTCTGGCAGATTTCAATAATGAAAAAGATAAATCCTGTGCATATTCGAATTCTCGTTCTGGATGACAACCAGGCATCTCATGCTTTTTCTGAAATAAAATGGGTAAAAATGGATTCATTTGTGATTTTTGTGGCCAGTTATCTCGGTTAAACCCGACCATGATCAAATTATCAAACTGCAACCCGGTAGCTTCCAGCAGCCCTAATACATGAAGTTCAGTTCGATCGCCAGGTACCTGAAATGTATTTTGCTTTAATATCTGACTAAAAAACTCTAAAGCCTGAGAACGATTACACCTGCGATGTAATGTGCCAAGCATCATACAGTCTGAAAAAGCTCGATAAAATTCTGTAATCAATTTAAATTCAATACCATCAGCGACACATAATGACTTATCATTTTTATCCCACTTAATGATATTAACCCCATCCCAACCCCAGGATTTTAAAAACTGTTTCCAATGTTCTATCCATACTTTTATTGGTGCTGGAGCCCATTGAAACCGTAGCAATTCCTCCAGCCGCTGTTGAAGTAGGGTCAAGTATTTTCTATCAGGATCTTTTCTTAAATTATCAAGCAACTTTGCTACTGAATATCGAGCGTAGGATAAAAGCGTTTGTCGATGAATAAAACTTTTTATATAACCAGCATTTCCCCCCCAGTCGATGAATGGCGTATTTTTCAAAAACAAAAGAGTTTGCAGTTCAATTTCATCCGAACGCATTTTTAATAAACTAAGTGCAGCAAATACGACTGGAAATTCAAACAGGGGCCTGCCAGCAGAAACATTATATTTTATTTTTTCTAATGGACTCCATGGAAAAGACTCTTCTGGTTGAAAACGCGCAGTAAAAACCTGGTGAACCAGAGTTAACTGAGATGCAAGCTGGTTAACAACAATAGCTATTGATGATTCCGGTTTTTCACTACTTATTTTTTGCGATAATCTAGCAGCAAATTTCAACTCGTCTTCCAGATCATCAAACTGAACTCTGCTAACGCTTTCAACTTGTTGCTCAGGGTAATAATAATCAACGGAGATTTTTCTCTGCCTGCATTTTTCTATAAATCTTTTTTCTAATGGCGTTAATTGATTAAAACCAACTAAAATAATGTTCTCCGGCAAGCTATCAACTAACGCCAGAATTCTATCTTCTAGCTGTGCCAGCATTAAAAATCGTGGTATTAAATGACGTTCAGTAAGAAAAGATTCTAATGCCTCAATCCACTTAACAAAATAATGATTTTCCTGTGTTTCTAACCCTTCAACCTCTGTTAGCAGAAACCCCCATTGAGATAAATTACGGTAAGCCTCCAGTACTTTTTCGGCGACTCCCTGCTCATTGGTTAACTGCCATTTTTCATCGTCCGAAATCTGCTCTTTCAACCAGGTCTTTAATTCCAGACTTCCAATAATTCCAGGCATAGCCTGAATAAAGGAAAGCTCTTCCCACAACTCATCTTGCCAGTGGGCAAATGATTTTATTTTGTGTGCGTATACGACATCCCCTTCCTTCAATGAAGCCATAAACCCTGAGATAACCGCTTGTTGCGTCCTGGCGTTAGGCGTCAAGACTAGTGATTTCTCGCTTAATTTATGAGCCAGTTGGTCAAAACTGATAGTAAGAGGCATATAAAAGGATAAAGATCATTGAATAAAGAGGAATATGGTCAGGCTATTTTGAGATAGAGGCACCACCGTTGCAAGTAATATTTAAGTTTGAATGAGAGGCCATTATTTCAACGCAAAAAAAAAGCAGCAATAATATGCTGCTTTTCAAATATTTTTAACGTTTTTTAAATAATCTTTTAACTAAACGTGGCTCCAGAATTATCCATAATCAATAAAATCCCTGACAATCCTTAAGTTTCTTGTCCCTGAATCAGTTTCTTTCCAAAACAAACTCCTTGTTCCATCCTTAGCTCTGCCAGCTCCTTTTGGTAGTTGTTGTACGCTATCCATAATCTCCGCTCCCATCCCTGATGCAAATCCATCCATGAACTGCTTTCCTTTTCCATCCATATTAGCCCTGCTCTATCCATGATCAGCTCTCCACTTTCCATCCTTAGTGCTGCTCTATCCATGAACCGCTTTCCTTTCCATCCTTAGTGCTGCTCTATCCATGAACCGCTTTCCTTTCCATCCTTAGTGCTGCTCTATCCATGAACCGCTTTCCTTTCCATCCTTAGTGCTG
>JADGFG010000278.1 GCA_016743995.1 Kangiellaceae bacterium
ACCAGGAGCGACAATTGGCCTTTCTATATCATGACGGTGCTGTTCGTATCGTTCATTCAGTTCTGTCCAGAACTCAGTCACTGGCAACTGAAGGTTGTCCTGGTGAACGATTAGCAGGTTTTCACAGTCAATAAAATCAAACAGCGTGGAAAGCTCAGTAAAAAATAGTGGCAGATAATACTCTATTCCTGCTGGAAAAATGCCATTGCTAACATCGCGATAGATAGGAGAGTTTTTGATGTCACTATCAAAACTCGAGCGCCATGCCTGCCTGAAACTGGCGATAGACTGCTCATCCGTTGGGTATTCTTTTGCAGGTAACAGATTAATCTGTGAAATTTTATTGATAGTTAATTGAGTGTCAGGATCAAAATATCTGAGCGATTCGATTTCATCATCAAATAACTCTATTCGTACTGGTTGCGATGTTCCCATGGGAAAAAGATCAATAATTGAACCTCGTACCGCATATTCTCCGTGAGTCATTACATTCGATACACATCCGTAACCATTTTCTGTTAATCGTGTGCGCAAATTTTCCAAATTAATGTTTTGCCCTGTTTTTAACAACAGACATTGTTGTTCAATAAAGCTACGAGCAGGTAAGCGTTGTAATGCTGAAGACACTGGCAATAACAAAATCCCTTTTTTCATTTGCGGTAGTTGATATAAGGTGCGCAACCGTTCTGAAATAATATCCTGGTGTGGGGAGAAGTAATCGTAAGGTAGTGTTTCCCAGTCAGGTAAAGTAATAACGGGGGCACTTTCAGAATCACCTGTCAATCCCAGAAAATACTCAATTTCGCGTTTCAAGGGAAATGTAGTAGCGGCATCAGGCAACAATACCATCAAAAGCCCATTATATTCGCGAGACGCCTCAGCAATATTGAGAGCAAAGGCACTTCCATACACATGGCTAAAATAATTGTGGTAGCCTGCTTTATCTTTAATTTTTGAGATAATTGCTGGTAAAGGTGAAGTCATGGGTGTTTTTTGTGCAGTATCGCCTGATTAACGGTCGTGAATTATACCCTGGGTGTTTGCAGAGTCATACTGATAGACCTTGCTGGAAGTGTAAAATTGAGAGGTTATTGAACAAATCAGTCAATAAAGCAGTTTTGTTGAAGTTTTTTGATAAAAACAGGCCGATTACACTTTATTAACACAGAGCTTTTTTGATAGTATCTGCGCTGTAAATTAAAAGTCTGCCGAGTTATTAATCAGGTAACTCAGGTTTCGAAGGCGCTCGTAGCTCACTTGGATAGAGCGGCCCCCTCCTAAGGGGCAGGTAACAGGTTCGACTCCTGTCGAGCGCGCCATTAAAAATGTATTTCCTTTTTCTTATCAGTTTTTCCTACCAGGCTCTCAACCAAAACACAATGTTTAACAAAGTTTGACTTTATTCCGCAATTTTTTGCGCTTTATTGTTTTATTGGTGTAGTTCTTAACAGCTTATTTTCCGACAATGCGTTTCGAGTTTCAAACGACAAAATCAACTGTTTGTTTGAGTTTATATATCGATATTGTTGTTAATTTATTGATCTGTTATTAGCTAGAAAACGGTAATCCCTTATGAAAAAAAATAGAATTCTGTTTTTGTTGGTCCTTGTATCTTCATTAACTTTCTCTTTATCCATAAATGCACTGCATATTACTAACTTGAAATCGGGCTCACTTTGTAAAAGCACACAAAACTCGCGGTTTCAGGTTTGTGAAGAAAAACAGGTAATAGAGATTGCAGGGGAGAGTACTTGTGTCGCCGCGAATGAAAGAGAACCCTGCACCTGGTATGGCTATTCTTTTGACTACACTGCTGACTCTGGTGATTCAGAGCTTAGTTGTCAATATCAATACTCTCGTCCTATTGCTGGTGTGAATACTCGCCGTTTTTTACCTGTTTCAATTGATAAAAAGATCAGTTATCAATTATCTGGGACAAGCGGACATTATGTCTTTCCTCAATATCGACTTTTTCAGGCGGTCCAGGGTGCGGTGGATAACTCACTGGTTGAAAATATCAGCTGTTTTCACGAAGGTAACCTTGTGTTTAAAGTCAGGTTTAAAACAGTTGAACCTGTAGCGTTAATAAAGTTTGTCAATCATTATTAAGTATGGGAAATTAGTTCATACTAGATAATCGGTTCAGTTCTTTTGAATAACCAAAAATTCTCATATAACAACAGTCACACACATTGATCTCAGGATTTTGTTCCATCAGAGAAGCAATGGAGTCAGTAAATTGTGTTTTGGCTTTGAGCAGGTATGTATAATTTTCCTGCTCAAGTTCATATCTGTTCAGAAGTGTTTCAATGATTCGGTGTCCCTGAAGCAGGGTATTACCTGCCAACTCCAGCTTTTGTTCTTGCAGCAGGCTATCACAAAGACTCAAGTGCGAAACGATCAGTGAGTCAACTGACTTACTCAGAGAGTCCCAGTGTCTGAAAAGGTAACAGGCTCTTTTCAGTGCTTTTTTATAGACTTGTGTCGATAAAGTATATTGACGAGAATTAAACAGGCGGTTGCCGTCTTTTATCTGTTTTTTCCAGAAATCCATTGTTCAGATATTCATTCATTAATTAATCAGTTATTGGATTATTATAATAAACGATCGAAATGTCAATGAGAATGATTTGCATTTTAGTTGGGTTGCTGTATTATCTCGCCTGTCTATTTTTAGAAGAATGTTTAAGTACTTATTTGAATAGCATAGTTCGGCCATTTTGCTTGTATGACAGTTTTGCCTTACGAGCAATCAGAATTCGGAAAATGCTAGAACTGGAGTTCATAATGAAATTAAAGTTAACGAGTTTGATTACCCTTATATTATCAAATCAGACTTTTGCTGCCACTGGCGCTGATGTATCAAATAAAACTGGCGAGTTGTTATCGTCGGGACAATCTCAGAGAGTTGCGGTATTGAATAAAGCGGCAGAAGCTTTGTCCGAAGGACGTGTGATTATTACTGGTAGTCGTATTGAAGAAAGTATTGATGAGGTTCCTGCATCGGTGACCATTATTTCGCGAGAAGAGTTAGAAGAACAGTTGTTAGTAACTTCAGACTTACAAACGATACTGTCCGTACTGGTACCAGGTTTAGCGCCGTCTACTGGATCTTCCAGTAACTCTAGTGTAACGCTACGAGGTCGGTCTCCATTGGTGATGATTGACGGTGTGCCTCAATCGACTCCTTTAAGAAACGGATCGTTGGGCTTAAGAACCATTGATATTGAAGCAATAGAGCGAATTGAAGTCATTAAAGGGGCTACTTCAATTTACGGTAATGGCGCAGCAGGTGGAATCATTAATTACATCACTAAAGAACCGGCTAAAGGTGCTCATATTAATGGGAGCCTTGGGTTATCAACAAAATTTAGTGCGGTTGAATTTGATGATAGTCTGGGTTACCGATTTAACGGTGTTGTTAGTGGGAGCATTGACGATTTTAGTTATGTATTAAGCGGCTCTTTTGAAGAGTATGGGCAGCAAAAAGATGCCAATGGCGATATTCTGGGAACAAAATATGGTTTATCGGAATCCGAAGCAAGTAACTATTTTTTAAAAGCAGGCTATGCGTTTAACGATGACAAATTTGTTCAGTTAACTTATAACTATTATGACGCTCAGCAAAATGCTGATCTAATTGATGTGGTTAACAGCGTCAATACCGGTCAACCGACCTATTCAATACCGCTACCTGAAGGCGTTGAGAAACGTGGTGAGCCTCAGGGGCCAAGAGGTAACAATAACTTAATGGTTAAGTATGTTGATGAGTACCTTTTTTCTAATACTCAGCTTACGTTGGACTATTATGATCAAACGATAGAAAATGTATTTTTCTTTTCTCCTGTTTTATCCAATCCAGAAGCTGGTCTGGATGGTGGTCAGTCGATGATTAAATCAGATAAAAAAGGCGCACGGGTTGTATTTAATAGTCAGTTTACCTCAGAGCTAATTGATACTACTTTAATTTATGGGATTGATGCACTTAACGATGTTACTTCACAACCTTTACTGGATGGGCGTATGTGGGTACCAGAAATGGATATGGATAACCTGGCAGGCTTTGTCCAGAGTAAATTAAAGTTTAATGAAAAGTGGATAATGAAAGTTGGCGTTCGCCATGAAAAAATTGACTTGTCAGTGGATGATTACGATACACTCAGATTATGCAAATCTACAACGCTATGTTCAGTTCCTGTAGCGGTTAAAGGCGGTGAACTTAATTATGAAGCGACAACTTATAATTTTGGGTTACGCTACAATATGA
>JADGFG010000045.1 GCA_016743995.1 Kangiellaceae bacterium
CCAGGCAATGCATGAGTCTGGTGATTCAAAAAGTCACTCTACAAAATCTCACTCTGTGAACAAAGGAAACCACACTGACTCGCCTGAGAGTTCATCGGTTGAGAGTTCATCGGTTAAGAGTTCATCGGTTAAGAGTTCATCGGTTAAGAGTTCATCGGCAAAGCGCTCTGAGAAAAAATCTCATCATTAAGTGAATGTTTAAATGTTGTATTTTTTTGCTGATATTGGCTCTGATAATTAGTGGTCTAACTCGATAAGGTTGTAATGAATAAAAACAATAAAATAAAATTGGTAAGTTTAATTGGTTTTCTTGTCGCCCCTCTTTTACATGCGGAAAACCGAACGGAAATTGAAGCTGAGCCAGAGGCCGACTCCGATAAAAAAGTTGTCGTGGTTGGTGTTCCCATTGTTAAAGATAATATTGTCGACCTTTTTTCTAGCACTTCAACTCTAGTCAGTGAACAACAGATTCGTGATCAGAATGCTATAGATCTGGCCTCGGCTTTGCGAACAGTTCCCAGTGTACAGATTTCACGTTTTAATCCCGTTGGTTCTTTTGGAGGGAATGAAGGGGGTGGCGTTTTTATTCGAGGTTTAGGCTCTAGTCGCCCAGGAAGTGAGATAAAAACCTATATTGACGGTATTCCTTTTTATATGGGGTTGTGGAATCACCCGTTGCTTGATTTGTTACCGTTAAATGGAATGCAGTCTATTACCGTTCATAAAGCGCCTCAGCTTCATGTAAACGGTAACAACTTTGCTTCGATAAACCTGACTACCAAAAGAGCCATTGAAGAAAGCGTTCAGATTAATGCAAAGGTCACGACTGGAGAGTTTGGAACGGTTACTCAGCAAGCCGATGTATCCGGTCGTTCTGGTAATTTTGACTATATGTTTGCCCAGGGCTATGCCACTTCTGACGGTCATCGCGATAATGCCGGTGGCGAACTCTTTAATGTGATGGGGAGGCTCGGTTACGATATTTCAGAACACTGGAATGTTGGCGGTTTTTATCTTTATACCGATAATGAAGCGAATGACCCTGGTGAAATTGGTTTACCTGCACCCGCTATTGCACCACATTACGATACCAATGCTGGTCTGTTTGCATTAACCCTTGAGCATACGCATGAAAATTCGTCTGGGAGCTTGCGTTTGTATAGTAGTAGTGGTGATGGTGACTGGTTAAATCAACCTGCGCTAGATGGAGATACATTAACGCATTTTAAGATGAAAGGTGTGCGCTTGAATGAAAGCCTGTCGCTCTGGCAAAATGGGCTGGTGACATTGGGAGTGGAGCATGATGAGGTGTCCGGTAAAATCCATTTTAACCGTATCTTTCCAGCACCATCAGATTCATTTGAAACGCCTGAGTTTCGGCTAACTTCTCCTCATCTTTCTCTTAGTCATGAGTTCTTTGTGAATGAAGAGTGGTCATTTATTCCTTCGGCGGGAGTTCGTTATTACGACCATAGTAATTTCGATTCGGAAACAACCGTTCAATCTGGTTTTTCATTCGTATCAGATATGATGACTGTCTTTGCTCATTTTTCAAGTGGAACAAATTACCCGGGACTTGAGGTGACAACCTTATCTGACCTGATTCCTGCGTTGGGCACCAGTTGGCAAGATTTGCAGGTTGAAACGCTGGATCATAGTGAAATTGGGATTAAATTAAAACTGGAAACTCAGACAGCAATTGATTTTTCAATTTTTGAAAATAAAATCAGTGATAGATATGTGTTTGGTTTTCCGCCTCACCTTCCTCCGCCGCCACAATTTATTAATATCGGAGAATATAAAACCCGGGGAACAGAGCTATCTTTAAGGCAATCAATCAGTAATCACTGGGCGTTGCTTGCTGCTGTTTCTTTACTGGACCCTGATATAGAGCATTTACCTTACTCTCCTGAGCGTTCGGCGACCTTTGGGTTAAACGGAAAATGGGAGGAGTGGCGAGTCAGTATAGATTCTCAATATCAGAGTGAAATCTGGGCGATGAATCAATCGCGTGCCGCCGGAAACGTTAACATGCAGCAAGTTTCTGCCTTTACGGTTGTTAATTCTCGCCTGGCGTATCTTTTGCCTTCACTTGGAGAGAAGGGGGAGGTTTTTGTTGCCGTAGAAAACCTGCTTGACCGAGAATATTCTTTTCGCCCTGGTTATCCAATGCCCGGGCGATGGTTGCAGTTAGGAATCAGTTTAAGCTTTGAACCATAACTTCATGTAAATGAATACCTGAGGAACTGAAAATGAACTTACCTCCTTTAGTAGAAGTACAGTCAGAATTAACCTCAGCAGAAATCAGTCGCTATAGTCGTCACTTACTCATTCCTGGCTTCGGGCAAGAGGGTCAGCAACGATTAAAAGCAAGTCGTGTTTTGGTGGTCGGTGCGGGAGGGTTAGGTTCTCCGACGTTATTATACCTGGCTGCAGCAGGTGTTGGTACTATTGGGATTGTAGAGTTTGATGTTGTGGAAGAGTCGAATTTACAGCGTCAGATTATTCATCGAATGGACAACCTGGGTAAACCTAAAGTGGATAGCGCTGCGGACGCTATTCGTCAGCTCAACCCATTGGTAAATATTCAATTACATACGGAACGTCTGGAGTCATCTAACGTTAAAAATATTTTTCGTGAATATGATCTGATCGTTGATGGTACCGATAACTTTGCAACTCGTTACCTCGTCAATGATGCTTGTGTGTTAACGGACAAGCCTTATGTCTGGGGATCAATTTTTCGGTTTGAAGGACAAGCTTCTGTTTTCTGGAAAGGTGCTCCCAATGGTCAGGGAGTGAATTACAGAGATTTGTATCCAGAGCCTCCCCCCCCTCAATATGCGCCTTCCTGCTCAGAAGGCGGTGTTTTAGGTGTGCTTTGTGCCTCAATTGCGTCGGTTATGTCGACGGAGGTTATTAAATTAATCACTGGTATTGGTGAAAGTTTACTCGGCAGATTACTAACTTATGACGCACTGGCAATGAGTTATCGAGTTATGCCGCTACGTCAGGATCCGGAGCGATTACCTGTTACTGAGTTAGTGGATTATGAATCATTCTGCGGGCTGAAGCGTGAAGAAAAAAACGTCGGTGAAGATATGATCATCATTCAGCCGGACATGCTTAAAACCATGCAAGATAAAAAATTCCCTTTTTACCTTATTGACGTGCGTGAATTAACAGAATGGAATATTACACGAATCGAAGGAGCAATACATGTTCCTATTAGCAAAGTCATTGAGAACGGATTACCAGAACATATCCCTAAAGATGCCAGTATTATTTTATATTGTAAGTCTGGACTGCGCTCAAAAAATGCGGTAATAGCTTTGCAGCAACAAGGTTTTTCTCAGTTAAAAAATCTGGAGGGGGGAATTATTGCCTGGGCAAAGAAAATTGACCGATCTATGCCGGTTTATTAATAGCAGATCAAAATATATAACGTTTAGAGGGGAGTGATTTTATGTTGACAATACTGGGGCATTTAGTTGAAAGCATGGTGCAACAAGCGCATAAGGATCATCCTGTAGAAACCTGTGGCATGATAGCGGGTTCTTTAGAAAATAGATTGCCACAGCGCTTTATTCCGATGGTTAACAAGGCAAAGTCGACTGATTTTTTTGAATTTGAACCAAAGCAGTACCTGCAGGTCTGGCGTGAAATGGAACAGCGTAATGAAGTGCCTGTTGTCATTTTTCATTCTCACACGCAATCAATTGCATTTCCTGGTCGTGCTGATAGAGAGTTTGCGTTAGATCCCAATATACATTATGTCATTATCAGCACTACATCCGAACAAAAAAATTGCGTAAGAAGTTTTCGTATTTGCAACGCAGAGGTTATTGAAGAGCGAATTAAAGCCGTTGCCAGTTATCTGCCTGTTTTGGCTTAACGCGATGAAAAATGGCGTCAGGTCTTGTCAATACAGATTAAATAATAAATCAAAAAACAATGACTTTTAAAAGGAAAAAACTATGTCTGTTACTATTAATATCCCTGCTATTTTACAAAACCTGACCCATAACAAAAAATCAATAAAAACTACTGGTAGTAGTATTGCTGAAATCATCAATACCATTGAGGCTGAGTATCCGGGGTTCAGGGATAGAGTGATTGCAGATGGGAAGGTGCATCGCTTCATGAATATTTATGTTAACGATGATGATATTCGCTTTCTCAACAATCTGGACACAAAAGTATCCAGTAGTGATTCAATAACCATATTACCTGCCGTTGCTGGTGGTTAAATGCGAAATCTTACTGGTCAATTGTCATGAACTCAATTAAAAAATCATCCAGTTGTTCGCCATTATTATCTGGTTGTGAACTCTCGATTGCTGCAGGGAGTTTTTCTCCGCTATCCGCGTTGAGGCAGAGCTTGATTTATCAGTCTGAGCTGCTCGGTATCAGGTTGTCTGAGCAACCAGAAATAGCTTGTAGTGGCTTACAGTTAAACTTTCAGTATTCGAATGCTTTAGATAAAAACTTGAGTACTTTCGATAATAACTTGAATACTTTCGATAAAAGAATACAGAAGCCGATCGAGTTAAATCAAAAAGAAAAGTTAAAACAGGGTATATCACAAGTTAAGGCAACTATTACGCCCTGGCAAAATGACTCACAACGCATTGCAGACGAATCGATCATGCAAGCAGCTTGTGGAATGATGTCTGTTCATGGGCGTGCCCAGGGGCAAGTACAAGCGCTGGGATTGCCCTACATTTCGACATTAACAGCATGTTTTGCTTTACAGGGACTGTTAGCTACTTCGGTCGCACGGTTGCGGGGTGTAGAATTGCCTGGTTTTAATTTGTCGATGATGACGGCTGGCCTGATGGCTGTTGGTCAGTATATTGCTGGTGCAACAGCCAGTGAAGATGCGGAGTGCATTTTTCCGTCACACTGTATAGCTGAAGAACAGCCACCATTTATTTCAGCTGACGGCGTTATTTTTGAACTCGAAACTTTGTCGCCTGGTCCATGGAAAGCATTCTGGCAGCGGGTTGGTATTGGTGGAGTACTTGCAGGTAAAGGCTGGAAAGCTTTTTTGATGCGCTATGCAAAAGCGATCTCGCCTTTACCGAGAGAAATGAAATTAGCGTTATCAAAGCTAACTTATGATGAAATAAAAAGAGTCTGTGAAGAAACTGGTGTTGCTATTTGTCCTGTTCGTTCATTACAACAGCGTCATCAGGACACTGACTTTAATGGGGTACTTCAGCAGGGGCCGTGGCTTTTTAATGAAACAAGCACTGGTTTTTTACCTGCATCAGCCTGTTTGTCCGGGCATCATTTACCTTTGCACGGCATTGTCGTTGTTGAAGCTTGTCGGCGTATTCAAGGGCCAATGGCGGGACATCTGCTATCACTACTGGGTGCAAAAGTTATTCGAGTTGAGTTGCCGGGAGGGGATCCATTGCGTGGAATGTTGCCTGCTGAAGCGGGAGTTTCCGTTCGCTTTGATGCCCTTAATCGTTTTAAACAACCTGTCGAAATTGATATAAAAAGCGCAGACGGACAAGAAGCCATTAAATCACTTATACAGTCTGCTGATGTGTTTCTTCATAACTGGGCCCCGGGAAAAGCAGCGGAGTACTCGCTGGATAGTGCTGATTTGCGAAAGATCAACCCGCAATTAATTTATGCTTACGCTGGGGGCTGGGGCGAGCTCGATACACAACTTCAACTTCCCGGTACAGATTTTATGGTGCAGGCTTATTCTGGCGTAGCGGAAAGCGTTGGCCGACATTCGACAAAGCCCGGCGGTTCACTTTTTACCGTTCTGGACATTTTAGGGGGGGCGGTTTCTTCACAAGGGATTGTCGCAGCTTTGCTATCCCGTCAACTATCTGGCGATGTAACACGGGTAGATACTTCATTGTTGGGCACGGCCAGCTTACTGACATTTAATCATAATCAATCCCTGAAAAATTTGCTGACAAAATCATCTAAGCAAAATGAGTCTTGCCTGTCAGATGAAAGTGAATTATTCGGTAAATTCAATGCAATCTATTCGACAACTGATGGGGAGCTTGTTTTGTCCTGTGTTACTGAAAAAAATATGGAAGAGCTGTTTGAATTAACCGGTATTTTTTCAACCACTGATTCAATTCAGGTTATGCATTGTCTTAAAGAAAGAATAATAAAAAAATCCGCACGGGAGTGGGTTAATATTTTTGCCAATAGCTCTATCGCAGTGGCTGAAGTTGTTGTTGATTTGGCAAAACTAGCTAGTTTACCCGAAAGCAGTGATTGTTTGAGCAGTCATCCTGACTCCTATGTACGAGTCATGAGCCCCTGGAGAATGAGGAGCACAAGCGATGATGAATAAATCGGGTATTACTGATCTCATTCCTGAAGACTTGCGACAGCAATGGATTGCTGATGGAAGCTATCCTGATAGAAATATTTTTGATGTTTTTTATGAAAAAGCCAGCAAAAATCCAGATAATGCTGCTGTGTTGATGTTAGAAGAAACGATTACTTTTGGTGAGTTGTTAGATGCATCTTTACGATTAGCTAATAGTCTAAAAGGTTTGGGGATCGTAGAAGGTGATGTTGTTGCTTATCAGCTACCTAATAGTTGGTATTGCTGTGCTATCGACTTTGCCGTTGCTGCATTGGGAGCTGTTGTTGTTCCTTTTCCACCAGGTAGAGGGAGTCTGGATATTGCATCTTTATTACGGCGTTGCGATGCTCGCATGTTTATCGGGGTTGCCAGCTTTGGAGAAACGGATATTTGTGAAGTAATCGAGTCTCTTCGAACAACCCTGTTGTCACTGCGTTTTATGGTGATTGAAGGGGCGAACAGAACACACTGGTTAAATTTACAAGCACTGATGCAGGCGTCTCCAATAACTTTGGCAGAGTTACCAAAAGTTTCACCACAGGCACCGGTTCGTTTTCTGGTTTCGTCCGGTACAGAGTCTGAACCCAAATTAGTTGCTTACTCTCATAATTCGTTGCTGGGTGGACGTGGTCGATTTTTGCAACGGTTACAAGCTGGCGGTGAAACTTTTCGCGGCTTATACCTGGTGCCACTTGGTTCTGCGTTTGGTTCTACCGCAAGCTCTGCGGTATTGGCTTTTTTAGGCGGTTCGCTGGTTTTATTACCTAAGTTTGATGTGCAGCTCGCTGTAAAAGCGATAGCGCAATTCCAACCGACGCACTTGCTTGGCGTGCCAACGATGTTTCAGCGTATTGCCATGGAAAAGCAATTAACGACAATTAATAAATCTGGGTTGCAAGCGATAATTAGTGGCGGAGCTGTCGCAGATGAAACCACAATAAAGCGTTGTCAGCAGGCTTTTGGTTGTCATTTTATTAATCTATACGGTTCGGCAGATGGTGTTAATTGCCATAATATGCCAGCCGATCACCCTGATAGCATTTTACGCACGGTCGGTAAACCGAACCGAAGCGTGTGTGTCATCAAAATTGTTGATGACAATGGTGATGAGTTAACGCAGGGCGGTGTGGGCGAAATTCTTGCCAGAGGACCAATTAGTCCTATGCAATATGTTAATGCGCCTGCATTGGATAAGACTTATCGAGACGAGGAAGGCTGGGTGCATACTGGTGATCTGGGTTACATCGATAAACAAGGCTACCTGGTTCTTTCTGGTCGAAAAAAAGATATCATCATTCGAGGTGGTGTTAACATCAGTCCGGTGCAAATTGAAAAACTGGTGACCGGTCATACTGATGTTATTGGTGCAACCTGTATTGCGGTTTCCGACTCGAGTCTGGGACATCGCGTGGGGATCTGTTTAATGCTACGCGCTGGAGCTGAACGCTTGAGTCTGGCAGAGTTATCTGATTTTTTAAGCGAACAGGGATTAGAGCGAAATAAAATCCCGGAATATTTACGTTTTTATAAAAACCTTCCATTGAATCCAGCAGGGAAAATTGATAAACGAAAACTGACCAGGGATTTTGACTTTCTGGCAACGACGGTTGTTTGTTCAGATACTCTGTCGGGAGTTAATTCTGCTGACTATTTACAAGATTCAACTAAATCGACTCGAATACAGGCATCCTGATATGAAACCGACTTCTTTTTGCTCGAACTCTGCTGAGACGTTACCCTCTGTAGTAAAAAAAATCAGAAATTTTGTGGAAAATGAAGTGATTCCACAGGAATCTTTATTAGCTAAAAATGACCAGTCTGAATTATTGGCGTTAAAAGAAAAAGCAAAGCGAATGGGATTATATGGTAATTTTTACCCAGAAAAACTTGGAGGAAAGTTTTCTCGTTTAACCGATTATTTACCACTTGCAGAAGAAGAAAGTCGCAGTGAGTATGGCCCGATGATTTTTGGTAGTGAGTCAACGTTGGATATTCACATGCTTAATCATTATGCTGACGAAGCGGTTAAACTAAACTATCTTGAATCACTGGCCAGCGGAAATATTGTTGCCAGTTATGCGATGACTGAACCAGGGACCTGTGGCTCAATACCTGATACATTGCGAGCTACCGCTCAACTTAAAGAGGGTTACTGGCAGATCAATGCAAAAAAATGGTTTATTTGCCGAGCTGATCGCGCCCAGCTTGTGGCTGTGGTTGTTTGCACTGGTGATGAATCAGTACCAGTGAGTCAGCGATTGTCCGTTTTGATAGTACCTGCTGATGCTGAGGGATTTCATATTGTTGGCAAAAATAAAATATTTGGCCAGCATCAGGGGCAGTGTGAACTTGAATTGAATAATGTCATGGTGCCAGAAAATTTTATGTTAGGTGGTAAAGGAGAGGGAATGGCTGTGATTGAACAGCGTTTGAATTTTGGCAGAGTATTACGTTCTACTTATTGGCTGGGATTAGCACAGCGTTGTTTTGATATGATGTGTTATCGACTTCAGACTGAGCGAAATAAGGCGATTGGTTTAGCCGATAAACAGCTAATACGACAACACGTGGTTAAAGTTTATCAGGCGCTTGTTGGCAGCCGTTCACTTATTTATAGAGCAGCAAGTGAGCTGGATAATCATTTGCCTGCTGATATCGCGGTAAAAGTCGCAAAGTTATCAACCTCACAAACATTAAGCCTGGCGGTTGACAGCGCTATTCAGATCTATGGTGCAGAGGGCGTTAGTGAGCAAACGCCATTAGCCAGTATTTATCAACTGGCAAGAACAACACGTATTCTTGATGGTGCTGATGAAGCATTAATTAGTAGTGTTGGAAAACGTTTGTTAAATGAATACAGCGATAAACATCAGGAATATTCTGACAAAACTAAACCGACATGTAAAACTACGCCGATTTATAAAACTCCACCGATATCTGAAACTCCAGCGATATCTGAAAAGGCCTGCATATCGTGAGTAAAAGCGCGGTGTTCAGTCAGCGTTTTTCATTGAATTTTGTTCTTATTAATGCAATGAGTTTACCGATGTTGTTGCTATATGCAGTCAGTAGTCTGGGACCAATACTGATTAAAGAATTAGAAATTTCAGCGGGATTTCTGGGGTATGTCATTCTGGGATCTTTTGGTGTTGCTTCTTTGCTTTCATTATTTGCTGGCAATCAGTTGAAGCGATGGGGCTCCAGGAATGCTTTAATCACAATTTTTCTGATGGTGGCTTTATCTTTTGGTTTAATGATATTTGTTTCAGGGTACCAGGGATTAATGCTAGCTGCCGTTTGTTGCGGCATTGCCCAGGCATTGGCGAATCCTGCAACCAATTTGTTGATCACTGAAAAAGTATCGAAATCTGATAGAGCGTTTGTTGTTGGACTTAAACAGTCTGGCGTTCAGATAGCGGCACTTTTTGCGGGGATGGTGTTACCATTTCTTGCTATTCATTGGGGGTGGAGAGGGGCGATAGGCGTAGTTATTCCCTTCGCGTTAATAATGGTCTGGGCCACTTTGTTCGTTACTTCTGAACATCAGCGCTCAACTTCTTGTGAATGGAAAGTTCCTCGCCCAAATCTGCCGCTACAATGCTTAATGGCTATTCAATGCTGTGTTGGTATTTCGCTTTCCGCTTTTGTAACTTTTATTCCTCTGTTTGCCAGCCAGAATAATTTTTCTACTCTGCTATCTGGTTTTCTGTTGGCTATTTTTGGAACGATGGGAGTTTTTTCTCGCATCACTTTAACGCCACTTAGTGCCCGGTTACAAGATGAATCGTCTTTACTGACACTGTTGACGCTGGTTGCAACTTCATGCCTTTTATTATTGCTCTTTGTAGAAATAGGTTATTACTGGCTGGTCTGGTTGACGGTTATTGGAATGGGAATGACCGCTGTAGCAACTAATGCAATTGCAATGGGAATGATTGTCAGAAGTCCGGATTTTGGCGCGGTAGCACCTGCTTCAGGTTTATTATCTTTTGCTTTTTTTGGTGGCTTTGCGTTAGGCCCTGCAATATTCGGTTATATGCTGAATGCAGAGTTGAGTTATTTTTCTGGCTGGATACTTTTAGCCAGTGTTATGCTGCTCGCTTCGATTTTTTCAATGGCATTAAAGTCTATTCGCGCAAATTCATTGAAATTAGCCTGATAGTCAAACTTTGTCAGAAATTCTAATAATCAGAAATTCCAATTGTTAGAACCTCCAACAATTGGAAATAACGATATTCAGAATCGGCAGGTGGTTCTTAACGGCGTATCACTGTTAATTTTTATCGGTTATAACTGCTATCGTACCGCGGCTATTATTCGCCTGGTACTGATTAGCGGAAAAGCGTTATGAGCTTCTATTTGTACAGAATAAGGTATACTGCAGGTCAGGCATCAGTTTTGGATGCGTTATTTTCAGATACAAAGTGATACAGTTAGACTGAAAATGGTACGTATTTACTGCTAATATTTCTATATTCTTACGTCAAAGTCAGGAAAACAATCAGGTAACTTAGTGAAAAGTACAGGCATATTTTCGATGTTCAGGATAATCCTGGTGATTATCTTATTCACTTCAACGTCAATACGGGCTGATGATAGCAGCGACCGTTCTCAGCAAAATGCTAAAGTTGATGAGGGGAATAGTCGGGACGGAGGGCATCTTGAATTAGGAGCAGGGCTTGTGGGTCTCTCCAGTCCATTTCCTTTTGATGAGTCATTAGATTCTGGTGTGACTCTGTTTCTTGATGCCAGATATCAAAAATATGGATTTTTTATAGAGCTTCCTCACGGAAGCTCAATGTTTCAAAGCACAATCATTTCATTTGGTTATAATTTTCTTAACACTGAAAACTGGGCGTTCGACATACAACACGCAATGAATCATCGTGATGTAGAATATGTCTATACGGAACAGGGTAGACAGGTTATCGATCAGCGGGACAGTCATTCTGAGCCTGGTTTGCGAGTTTCTGGTTATTTTGAAGACACTGACATGCAATTTGTCGTCGCTCGCGCCAGTAGCTTTTATGGTGGTGGACTTTATGCTTCCGCATGGTCAACGAATCATTATCAATACAAAAACTGGAACTATTACTTTAGTCTTGGCGTACAGTATCGAAATGAAGAAGTCGTTAATTATTTTTATGGGGTAAATTCTTATCAGACGAATGCTGAACTGCCTGTTTACCGAGGAAAATCGGGTTTAGAGTGGACAGCTCAGATTGGTGTTGATTATCCTATTACTAAACACTGGGTATTTGAAAGTTACCTCCGTAATACCGTGCTACCAGAGGGTATTAGCCATAGCCCTTTAGTTGATGATGATAGAATTACCGAAGCAGCGATGGTCATCAAATATGTTTTTTAATGATGAAAGTGCGGCATGGAATTTGAAGCTGAGACGTGATCATTCTAGCGTCATCAGGCAGTTAGAGTTAATAAATGTCATAATAACAATCATGGTATTTTTATTAATGGCACCCAGTCTGCAGGCAAATGAGACTGTCCCTATGGTCTCCTCACCGATAATCTCCTCGCCCATGGTCAGGCTGATACTCAGACCCGATCAGTGTGTCGCACTACACCAGGGACAAGATTGTTATGTTAATATTAAGTTGAACTGGACAGCTAGCAGCCAGGATAAATATTGTCTGTTTTCATCGCAACAGTCCCAGGCAATTCAGTGTTGGGGGATGAATGTATCCGGCCAATACCGAGCTGAAATTATTGCCAGCCGGAATGTTAGCTTTACTTTAAGAAAGGCCGATAGTAAAAAGGTACTTGCCAGTACCGAGCTGGAAATGGCATGGGTTTATAAAAAAGGTAAGCGTCAGCATTCATCATGGCGTGTTTTCCAGGGAGTTAAACAGATTAGTATTTCTAAGCCAACCATTTTAATCGTTGAAGATGATGTAGAACTTGCTGAGTGGATGTGTGATTATCTTTTAACAAAAGACTATGATGTGTCAGTTACCCATCGAGGGGACGAAGCAGTGACTCTCATTCAGCAGTATAATCCTGACGTCGTCATTTTAGATGGTATGTTGCCTGAAATGGATGGTATTGATGTTTGTAAAGCCGTGCGGCCTCAATTTACTAACGCAATCATTATGGTGACTGCAAGAGATGAAGAGATTGATGAAGTATTAGGGTTGGAAATGGGCGCTGATGACTATTTGACTAAACCCGTCAGAGCTCGCGCATTGTTGGCCAGGATAGGTAAGTGCCTGGTTCGTCAGGAGGCATTGAGCTTTTCACTAACGGAAACAACGGGAAGTTCAGTAGGTGCTGAAAAATTGAAATTTGATAATCTGATGATTGATAGAGAGGCCATGTCTGTGTTTTTAAATGGCGCCAGGCTTAAAATATCCTCGAATGAATTTGAAGTATTATGGCTGTTGGCAAAACAGGCTGGCCAGGTGGTTTCTCGAGATGAACTGGTTAGTCAGCTCAGAGGGTATGATTATGATGGTTTTGATCGTTCTATTGATTTAAGAGTATCTCGGTTACGTAAAAAACTAGAAGCAGATCCTGCTGACCCTTGTCGAATAAAAACCATCTGGGGTAAAGGCTATTTATTTACCAGAGAAGGCTAAAATTCAATGCGAATTTTAACCTGTACATTGATTCTCGTCGTTTTACTGGCAACCGCTGGGCTGGGCTGGTTATTTGATCAGGTTTATGTTCAGACTGCTCAGAATGAAAAAGATCAAAACGTCGATGCCGTCTCTGTATTGGAACAGTTTGGCTCTGAACTGGCACAAACCTTAAATAGCTCGCCTGACAGGTATGAGTTTGCACAACGCTGGCAGGCGAAGAATAAATACAAACTTGAAATTGTTTCGTTAGATGAATTGATTCTTCCAGAAAGATTAATCGCTCAGATAAAGCAGGGAAAGCCTCTGTTACTGGAAACCAAAAAACAGGTTATATTTCATTATTATTTATCCGCAGGTAATGAATTACTCATTCTAAAATCGCCAGTTTCGGAACTAAAAAAAGCAAACCAGTCACTAGATTATATTTTTACGCTGATGTTTTATCTGGCGTTGTTAGTAGTTGTATTGCTTTGGGTTTTTCCACTTGTTCGGCAACTATTAAAGCTGAGGCAAACAGCAAAACTCTTTGGTGAAGGCGATCTCAGACAAAGGGTAGCGCCAGGCAGTATTTCGTATATTCGTGATATCGAAACTGAGTTTAATCATATGGCACAACGTATTGAAAGTCTGGTTGGAGACGTGAAATTGCTCAGTAGTGCGGTTTCTCATGACTTGAGAACACCGCTGGCACGGATACGGTTTGGTATAGATACTCTACAAGAAGAAGATGATCCGGAAGTAAGGCGTCGATTTGAACAGAAAATAAGTAGCAATGTTGACGAAATGACCGAGCTGGTTGAAACATTGCTTGGCTATGCTCGTCTTGATCAGGCAATGCTTGAAATAAAAAAAGAACCCGTTGAATTGTCTCAGCTGATTAGCCAGTGTATTAACAACAAGGTGACGGATTTAGTAGAGCTCAGATTGTTCAAAGCAGAAACCGATTATACCGTGGTAGCTGACCAAAGTTATTTAACCATTCTGTTCAACAACCTTCTGCAAAATGCGATTAATTATGGTCGCGGAAAGGTCATTGTGACGTTATCAGAAACAAAGGATAGTGTGACAGTGTGTGTGGCTGATAATGGTGAAGGTATCATAGAGGAACATCGAGAAGATATTCTCAAACCCTTTGTTCGCGGTCTGGCAGGGAAACAGAACAACGTTGTGGGTCAGAACAAAAAAGGACACGGAATAGGTCTGGCCATCGTTAAACGTATTCTGGACTGGCATCATGGCGATATTCAGGTTGGAAATTCAAAAGAGTTATCGGGGGCCAGATTTTGCGTAACCTTACCCCGATGATCTCACTCTTGAACTAAACGCTTACCCTGGGTATATGTAATCGTTATTATATTTTGAATGTCGGATACAGCTTGATACAAGTCGACTCTATTTGATACGCCTTTTGGTTTTGTTTTTCCTTATAGTTTTATTGTTGATAAACACAAAGGAAAACAACATGAAATTATCCTATAAACGCCTGTTAAATTTGTTTATTATTACTCTCACAATGGGGCTGTCTGCTTGTGGCGGAGGTTCAGATGAGCGGCCTGTTACACCACCGCCCCCACCACCTCCGCCCGTTGAAGTCGATTATCAGGCAATCATCGATAGAACCATATCCAGTGAAATTCCTGGAGTCATCTTATTAGTTGAAACACCGAAGAAAAAATTTTCAGGTAGTGCGGGTGTCTCTGATCGTGAAAGTCAACTCCCTATGAAAGTTTCAGATGTCATGCCAACGGCGAGTGGCGGTAAGAAAATGATTGCTTTACTGGCAGTTCAACTAGCTGAAGAAGGTTTGTTGAACCTGGATGATACTTTGAGTACCTGGATTGATAATGATATTTTGATGCAGATAGAACATAGTGAGCTAATAACTTTACGACAACTATTAAGCCATACCAGCGGTATCTCTAATTTTAGCGATGTTAATGATGGTAACGCCTACCTGGAGTTGCTTATGGCTGAGCCGGAAGTCCTTAAAACAGATATCGATTTTCTGTCACTGGCCTATAACCAACCTGCGTCTTTTTTGCCTGGTAAGGGATTTGAGTATTCTAATTCTGGTTTTGCGCTGGTGGGCTTGATTCTGGACAAAGTTCTGGGGATGCACCATTCTGTCGAAATGCGGAATCGCTTTTTTGGTCCGCTAAATATGACCTCCACTTATTACCGTGGTGCTGAAGCTTCACAAGGCGATTTTATTTCAGGCTATGTGACGACTGAAAATGGTGAAGCTATTAATAGTAAGCCTTTTCTGACTCATGTTAGCCAGGCAAACGCACCAGTAGTGTCCAGCGTTGAAGATATGGCCGTTTTTCTGAAGGCGTTAGTTACTGATGACAGTTTTGTCAGTGATAGCGTTAGAAATGAAATGTTTGGTGAAGATAACCTGATTATTCAGGGAGCTAATGAAAAATCAGGGCTGGGTATCTATGTTGCAACAGTTAATGGAAATACCGTGTATGCCCATGCTGGATTAACATATGGTTATTATTCTCAAAGTCTCTATATCAAAGAAGCAGACACCAGCATAGTGGTTTTCTTTAATTGCGGAAAAGCTGGCGTTAACCAGTGTATTACCGGTTTAGATAACCTGGTTCAGCTTGTATTATCAAAAAATATAACGCAATGAGATGTCGCTTTGGGTTAACAACTCTCCAAAATTTCTTCGGTATGCGATAAGAATGATTTTAAATGGAGTCCACCTCGCTATGTATTGAGTAATGGCTCCTGCAACTTTCAGTTTATGTTAATCAGAAAGAAGCTGACTTATGTTCATATTTTAGTCGTAAATCACCGTTTAGTTTAAAAATAATACCGTCTAGTTTGAAAATAATAAAATGCGCTTTTAGCGAAGTTTTCTAATGTGCTAATGTCAACTTAATCGCATGGAAATAGTCACGAATGCTAATTGTGGAGACTTTGAATGTTCGTAATAACCATTCATCCTGTATCGAAATGAATTGTGAAAGCTGTTACTATCACCCTACATTTGTAAGCGGGTGTAAGAGCGTGTAATTGCGTTTCTTGTGTTGAAGCTTCACACTAGTAATGACTAGTGAATTACTATTTTCAGAAGAACATAAAGTCTTGAATTTTCATTCTGGTACTAGTTAATGAAATGGATGTTCTGGACAGCGGTGTAATTTAGAGGTGGGCAGGAATGAGTGGTTGTAAAATAAAAAAGAAAGATTTTCGTTGTATGTTTGTTTGTTTTTTTCTAATGTTTTTTTTAGTTTCCTGCGGTGGAAGCTCTAATGATAACGCCAACAATAAGCCCGTTGGCAGTGTGAATAATCGTGCTCCTGTTGCAGAAGATGCTACCTATCAGATTGAATTTAATACAAGCCTGAATGTTCGACTAACTGCGTTAGATGCTGACGCTAATCATCTGACTTATAAAATTATTCAGCAACCGACAGTGGGTATGTTCGTTTTATCTGACAGTCAGACCCAGACTTATCGTTACAATCATTCCTCAGAAAATGTATCTCCGCAGCAGGTTATATTTGAAGTTTCTGATGGAGTGCTTAAAGACCAGGGAACAATAACGTTAAATATTATTGACAGTTCAGCACCAGAGATTGTGTCTAGTAACCCAGAAGATAAAAGTGTAGATATTGCGCTATCAACGGCAATCAAGATAACATTTGATGATGTGATGTCTGATTTTCCCTATCAGCTTAACTCTAGCCTCTGTCAGGGGGGCGTACAGATTTCTTCTGATGCTTTTAATAGTTGCCAGGCGATTTCTGCAGTCTCACGAGAATCGAATAATAAAGTGCTAAACATACAGTTAGCACAGCCTTTGGCTGGAAGTCAGGG
Source organism: Kangiellaceae bacterium (assembly GCA_016743995.1). Taxonomy (GTDB): domain Bacteria; phylum Pseudomonadota; class Gammaproteobacteria; order Enterobacterales; family Kangiellaceae; genus Aliikangiella. The sequence continues at coordinate 16,786 of JADGFG010000045.1, forward strand.
GTATCAGATTAAAGTAACCCCACAGGCAACCAATTTTCACGGCGTTGCGGCTGAGGAAAAAGTTATTGCTAATTTCAGCACTCAAATTGATGACATTAAGATTAGTGAGGTTTCCTCTTCGGGAACACTAATTGATAGTCGTTGGATTGAGTTATTTAATGGCACTAACCGAACGGTTGATCTTGCGGATTATTCTATCAAGACTCAGGCAATTGATTTTGACACGATTACTGATGCTGGCCTTAAACGGTTTTCATTACCGTCTTCTCAGTTAATGCCTGGTGAATATTTGATAGTACAAAGTCGGTTTACCCGCTCTCACTGGCAAACTAGCGTAGCCAGTTCACCGCAGTGGGTGTTTATGGGAAGTGGAAATGATGATATTGGCCCGTTTTGGTATCAAAATGGGTTTGTTGAGTTACTCAATAAGGCGGGTGATAAAACCGTAGATTTTGTGCGCTTTGGTTCAAATTTACAACCTCCAGTAGAGGAAAGTCATTGGTCGGGGCAGCAATCTGCACCAGAAATTTCTACGGTTAGTGGCGGAAGTTTAATTAGAAAATCAGTCGGTAGCGATAGCAATTCTGCCCTTGATTGGCAAACCGCAACTTTCATGACGCCTGCTGGAGTGAATGATGTTACTTGTAGTGACGATGTTGATCTGGATGGTATACCTGACTGCGCAGAAGTTGCTGGTTCCAGCTTTGCCGGGTTGCCATTATATGACTGGGGAGCAAGGCCAGGTGTAAAGGATATCTTTATCGAAGTTGATTATATGAGTTTGACTCATCCTGGAATGAAACCGCATGCAGAATCTATGCAAAAGATTGTTGATGTCTTTTCAAATAAGGGCTATGCCGTACATTTTGATGCAGGCAGTCTGTATCATCCTGACGCAGGTTTATCTGTCAATAACTTTGACCTGGGAGGTGGTAACTTAGTGCCTTATTACATAGAGACAACTTTTTCTTCTTCGCAAACAGTACCCAGTATTATTGACCACAAGATTAGCAACTTTGATCCCAGAAGATTACCGATTTTTCATTATGTATTGATGGCTAACAGTAGCAGTGCCAGCGGTGCATCGGGTGCTGGCGGAATAGCAGAAATTCCTGGGAATGATGTTCTGATGACAATGGGAAGCTGGAATTTAAGTTTATCAAACGAGGCTTCAAGAAATACCGCTTATAATTTTCAGGCTGCTATGATAATGCACGAAATTGGTCATAACCTGGGGCTGAGACATGGAGGTGATGAAGATATGAATAAAAAACCAAACCATTTAAGTGTGATGAATTACCTTTATGCTGCTGTTGGTTTGCCTACGATTGGAACTAGAGAAGGTGACCGATATTACCGTAGTTTTCATCTTGATAATACTTCCTGTAATTTGACCAATAATGAGCTACATCGTAGCTTTACCGGGCCTGTCAGTGATTTTGTCATTGATTATTCATCAGGTTTGAGTCAACCCATCAATGAAAATCAGATTTCTGAGAGCCAGGGATTAGGAATGCAGAACTCCATCGGGGTTGATTTTAACTGTAATGGTAATGATGGTGATACTTTAATGTCTTATGATGTCAATGGAAATGGTTCTTACACAGATATTTTAAATGACTTCGATGAGTGGAGTGTTATCGAACTACGTTTTACTCAATCTTCTTATGGAGCCGCTGGTGTCCCTGAATTTATTTCAAAGAAACAGAAGGACAGTGCACCTCAATTTCTGCTGAGAAAAGGCACTAATTCTTTGAGTAAAGTATCGACAGGTACTACCGGAGTTGGCTTATCTGCAAATCAGGAGTTAAGTAAGGAAGAATCGCCGGGGAGGCACTTTTTTGAGCTACTGGACCGTATTCAATCGAATTAATAAGTCTTATATTAAAGTTGTGATGGTATGCTGACGGAGTTAAGAAATTACTGATGAATATTTTTGTTTCCACAAAAAGTAGAAATAAAATACGCGCAAACAGTAACGAATTGTAAAATAGTGTAGTTTTTATAGTCGAGTCACAACTGGGCTCTTTAACAGCCCGTTACACCCACGAGGTGTCGAGTAGTTCCTCTTTTTTGGGTATTTGCTTGTTAACATTTCATTCGTTGACAAAATCTAATACAAAAAACGTGGAGTTACTCTAAATGTTATCAATAAAAAAACGATTTAATATCGGGTTTATCATGGTTGCTGCGCTTTCGTCTGCGACGCAAGCCGCAGATTTAAAAGTGAGTGAGCTTTCATTCTATGATGAGGAGCTGGCCGAGTGTGTTGCTGAAACTGCAGCAGACAATAACTGGAAGCTTGCCAGTCAGATTACTCGCCTGTCTTGCATCGGTGAAGATATCACTGATGCTTCTGGACTTCATCAGCTGTCTGCTTTAAGTGCTCTGGATTTAAGTGATAATGAACTGACCACTTTCGATCCGATTAATGTGCGAGCAGTAAAAACACTTAATTTATCGCATAATCAAATTTCGGGCTATTTTTCGATTGCAGGTAATCATGCTCTGGAAGAGCTTATCATTGATCATAATCAAATTGCCGGGTTAAGTGGCAGAGCAATGGGAGAACTACCTGCATTAAAGAAAATTAATGCTGCTCGGAATAAAATGACCAGCCTTAATATCAGTAAATACCCAAATCTTGCCTTTATGAACGCCAGCTTTAACAAGTTAACTACTTTTGATGTTAGCAAAAATACAGCATTGGAGAATCTTAACTTACGACATAATAAAATTACGGGTAACATGATATTAATTGATCATAAGAAGCTTACTAAACTGAATATTAGCCATAATGCCTATGATTCTATAACGGTTTATTACACGATGAATGGTCTGAAGAAAGTTAACGCTTCAAAAAACAAACTGACTCAGGTTAGTATTCAAGGTCGTGGCATTGAGAAACTTAATTTGTCAAAAAATCAGTTGACTGGTATTAATCTCTCTCAGCTTAGAGCGCTGTCTGTCTTAAACCTGAAAAGCAATAAGCTAGCGACAATTGACGTAACGGTTAACGGTGAGCTTAAAAAGCTTAATGTGGCCAATAATCCATTAACCAGTATTGACGTTAGTAAAAATACTAAGTTAGAAGTACTGGATATCAGCAATACAAAAATCAGTTATTTGCGTGTACGTAATAATAATGAACTTCGTGCCGTTTATGTTGGTGGGACTGGTGTTGGTGTTTACAGTGGTTTGACTGAGTTAAGAGCTAGAGGAATCTATCGTCGATTTAAGTAAATTGTTGCTAAGTTTATAGCTGCTTCAGAGTTTGTAAAATGTATATCTATTATTTTACAAACTCTGAACATCATCATTGTTATTTTGCACAGCCACCTGACTACATAAAACCATGGTTTCTGCAGGTGTGACAGGTTTGGATAATAAAAAACCCTGAACCAGATCACACTGGTACTGACGTAAGAAATCCAGTTGAAACTGATTTTCAACACACTCTGCGACAATCTCCAGCCCCAGACTGTGAGCAAGCATGATGGTTGAACGTACGATACCCTGACTGGACTCATTTTCACTGAGGTTTTTGATAAACATGCCATCCAGTTTTAAAGTGTCTGCGGGAAAATCCTGAATATACTGCAGTGAAGAGTAGCCGGTTCCAAAATCATCAATGGCAATTTTAACACCAAGATTTTTAATTGCGGTGAGATTTCTGATTGTCCTTTCAGTATGTTCCACAAATACCGCTTCAGTAATTTCAATTTCTAACTGACTGGCGTTAATCCCATTGAGAATGATCTGCTTTTTGATATGTTCTAACAGGGTATTGCTGATCAAATGGCCCGCAGAAATATTAACGGCAACGGTAATATCAGTGAGTCCCTGGCCTTTCCATATTTTGATTTGTTGACAGGCCTGAGAGATTACCCAGAGGTCTATCTGATTAACAACACCGGTTTCTTCTGCTATAGGAACAAATATGGCTGGAGATATTTCCCCAACCGCTTTATTTCTCCATCTTAATAAGGCTTCCACATTATTAAACTGATTATTTTTAAGTCGCATTTGCGGCTGGTAAACCAGATAAAACTCATTTTTTTCAATGGCTGTTCGTAAGTTACTTTCTATGGTGAGCCGTTCCAGTGAGGTTTTATTCATTTCCTGAGTATAAAAACTAAATTGGCCCGGGCCTTTTTCCTTGGCGTGATACATGCTGATATCTGCATTTTTTAACAGAATTTTGTCATCTTCTCCATTGTCGGGAAAGATGCTGATACCGATGCTGGTGGATACGTGTAATATATGTTCCTGCAGCTCAAAGGGTATTTTAAAGCTATCTAACAGACGATATGCTGTTTTTGCAGCCTGTTCAGGAGAGCTTAAATTTTCTAATAGCAATACAAATTCGTCGCCGCCAAGTCGAGCAACGGTATCTCTTTTGCGGGCGAGCCGTGACAAGCGTTTGGCAACTTCTTTTAACAATAAATCTCCATTTTGATGACCCAGGTTGTCATTGATGACTTTAAAACGATCCAGGTCGAGAAACAGCAGGGCCAGTTTGGAGTTATTACAGCTTGACGCTGTAATCGCCTGGTGTAGCCTTTCGACCAACAGGTATCGATTGGGTAGCCCGGTTAATGAATCGAAATGTGCTTTCTGATAAAGTTGTTCTGTACGTACTTCAACCAGTTTTTGTAGCTGCTTTCCATGCATGGTTAGTTCATTTTCTCTGTGTTGTACCGCATTCAGCATCAAATTGAATTCTGAGCTCAGTTTTTCAAGTTCATTGTGTTTTACGGGTTTTAATCGACCATTAAACTGATTAGATTGATGAATTTTCTGGATGTTATGTGCCATATCTTTAATTGGTGAAGTTAGCTTTTTCTGAAGCAACAGCGCGATGGCAATGGAAAAAATTACAAAAATAATATAGCTTGCTCCAAGCAGGTAATAATAAATATTAAACTGAGAAAATAAAAGGCGAGTGTCATGTGTGATATCAATATAGCCAATGATTGATTGATCTTTTTGTACCGGCTGAATAATTCTAATCTGACTGGCCGTTTTAAGAAGTGCCGGACCTGCCTTGAACTCTGGAAGGTACTGCTGCTGTTTTGAAAAGTGGCTTAAAATACTGCCATTGGGTAAAAATATAGCGGCGGAGATTATTGAATTATCTGTATTTAGCGCGTTTAATTGTTTGTTCGCGGTTCCATCATTTTTATTAATCAAGGCTTCGTTAAAAGCGATTGATTGTTGTGCAATCTGATTTTCTTTCTGATAAATTAAATCTTGCTTGAATTTGTCTATGACATAAATGTGAAACATCAGCGTTAAAGCAATAAAAATTAAACTGACAATCAAAAATATTGTTAGTGTTAACGAGTGCTTAAATGAAAGTGGCTTGTTAATTTTTTTCCCCAATATGCATTTATTCTGTATTATTTCAAATGAAGAGATTATTTAGCAAAAAATAAGATGACCGGTAAAATAGAACCAGTACAAATAATTATTATTAAATGTTTGCGTTATAATATCAGTCAATCAGTATAGTGGAAAATAAACACAAAGTAAGAATTAATTTTTAATCTGGATAGTTTGTCGATTGTTTTTTTTACCATTTTTGCTTATGTCCATTACTTGAATTATTGTTCTGGGTTTGAATCGCCTGCAATTAGCTGATTTCGCTGGCCAGAGGCGGAGAGTAGCGCCTTATCTTCATCATTTGTTTTATTTTCTTTAGCGGTATGTTCAGGGTGTTTTCCTTGTAAGAAATAAGCAAAAGCAATAATTTTGGCAACTGCGAGGTAGAGCTGTTCGGGAATTTCGTCCCCTAACTCAAGATTACTCAATACTTCTAGCAACAAAGGGTCATTATGGATATGTACGTCATTTTTCTCTGCAATATCGATAATTTTTTTTGCAATGCTGCCTGTACCTTTGGCCACGATTGTTGGTGCTTTTTTCCCGTCATATTTTAACGCTGCAGCTCTGTTAGCTACCGGTTGCTTATCCGTTGTTTTATCAGCGCTCTTGTCTGTTGATGAGTCTTGAACACTCATACTCGAATGTCCAGCCGATTATCAACATTTTCTTTAAGTGTTGAGGGAACAATGCCCTGGCTTGCTTCTATTTCATCAGTATCCAGGCCTGCAATAAAAAGAGAATCTTTCAGATGATGAATGTTTTCGGAAAGAAGTCTTGCTGTTGTTTGTTCCTCTGCAAAAAAGCGAGTGGAAATACGCTGGTTTTTGAAGCTGACTCTGGCGAACATGGGGCCTAATGGTTCGAGATCAAACTTGATGGTGACGCTCCATACTTTAGATGATTTTTTGTCTTCAGATTGCTCATTTGAAGTGAACAAGAGTTCAAAGGACTCCAGGTTGCCATTATGCAGAAGCGGTAAGTCTAGCAGGTATTGTTGAACACCAGGGTTGTCTGTTTTTAAACTGAGTAATTGATTGGTTTCTATTCGATTGAGTACCTGATTAATTTCAGTCAGCATTTCAGTCAGAATTTGTTTCTGTTGGTTGGCAAGCACTAAATCCTGTTTATGAGTGAGTTGTTGGCTACTTAAATTGAGTCGTGACCATTGGCTTTCCGAAATAATACTGTTCAATTGCTGTTTTAATGGACTGTTTGTCATTATAACTGATGACTTTCCAGGCTCTGTTGATTTTTGAGCAGTTGTTTCGGTGGAAGTATTAGAAAAAGTTGCTCCTGGCTTGTTTGTAGCCTGATTAGTATCTGTTCGATTTGCAGTTGTTTGACTCCCCGTCATCTGGTTTTCTGCAGATTGAGCATTTTTAACCAGTTCTGTCAGTAGTTTTGGAACGTGTAAGGATTGACCGGCTTTATTCAGATTATTAAGTAATAACTCTAATGATTGTTTTATGTGCTGACCAGTTAGCTTGATGTTGTTGTTTACGGTGTCAGAATTTAGTTTTCCAGGTGAGCTTTCGGTACTGCCTGCGCCTTTTAGACCGGCTTCGTTAAAAATACCGCTGTTTTGTACCAGTTTTTGAATTGATGTCTTATCCAGAGACGCCGGGCTGCCGGTTAACTGGTTAAGCTTGCCCATGGCAGCTTGAATTTTTATTAATAAATCCAGTCTGCTGGCGTTGACGTCTGTAGGCGTGTTTGAACGAATAAAATTGGTAATAAGTTTTGCTGGTGATTGAAGCAATTTTTGATTGAGTGACTGGTCAGTCAATAAGTTTGAATGAGTAGACTCAACCAGTTTGTTAAAATTTTGAAGGAGTCCGCTTAACTTCAGGGAGAGGTTCTCAGATTGTACCGGTTTTGACTTTAGAAAATGAGCAACAACTTGATTGAGTGGCATAGCTTGCTGAGAGCCAGCTTTACTTGAGTTATTAGAGTCCAGGTTAGTTAATAGTGGCATCGTGGTTGTTACTTCGGCTTTGAACTGACTTTGAGCCGGTGTATTCGCTGGCTGAGCAGGTAAATTAACTGGTTGTCTGAATTTTAATAGTCCTGCCGCGACCAGTTGTGCCTGTTTAAAAGTGATTTCACTGGTGTGGCCTGGTGGGAATGAGCCGCTTTTCGGATTTAAAGGCTCAAAGGTTAGTCTAACCTGGTTGTCAACGATGGCTATTTTGACTTGTGCGGGTTGTCGGGTATTGTCAGCAATGATTGAGGCCACGGTGCCGGGTAATTGAATACCTGATAGTTGTGAATTACCGCCCAGGCTTAGATGCAACAATTGTTGATTATTTATGGTTAGCTTATTTATCAGTAGTCCTGACTGAGCAAGCTTTTCGATCAGAGCGATTGCAGCAGGACTTAACAACTGTTGGTTAGCAGTGTTTGGGTTGTTTTCCATCCCACCAATTTGCACAATAATGTCCCCGGTCAATGGTAAAGCAAAAGTGTTTGCTATAGTATAGCCTGAGTTTTAAGGGTGTATACCCAAACTCCTTGAAGACGTATCTTTTAGTGGGGAAGCAGATTGGCTGTAAACGAAATACAGTATAATAATAATTGTCTTGAAATCAATGAGTTAACCGTAAGCCGCTCAGATATTCCAGTGTTTGACCCCGTTAGTTTTGAGCTACAGGCAGGCCAGTGTATACAAGTAAGAGGGGCAAATGGAGTCGGTAAAACAACGCTTTTAAGAGCAATTTGTGGAATTGGCCACCATGACCAGGGTAATGTGTTATGGAATGGTCTCTCAATATTCAATCGAAGTGGTGATTATCATCAAAGTTTGCTTTATCTGGGCCATGCTTTGGGGTTAAAACCCAAGTTAACGGCGGAACAAAACCTTAATTTTTATCGTGAGCTACGTTTTGCGGCAGATCCTGAACTGGCGGTTAGCGCATTAGAAGAGCTTGGGATTGGGGTTTACCATGATGAGTATGTTGCTCGTATGTCTGCGGGACAGAAACGAAGGGTTGCATTATCCAGAATTAGGACCGAGCCAGTGCCTTTGTGGATACTTGATGAGCCTATGGTTGCGCTGGATGTGAAAGGGCAGTCGTGGCTTGAATCAACCTGCAACCAGCATTTGTCCAATAATGGTCTGATTCTCATTACTTCTCACCAACCGATTACCGGTATTAATGGTTTACGCGAGTTGCATTTATCATGAGTGTTACGATAAGTCTGATTAAACGAGAGATCTCTGTGGTCATGCGAAGCCAGTCGGAATTTATTTATCCGCTGGCATTTTTTGTTATGGTTACCAGCATGTTTCCTCTGGCTGTCACTCCAGAGCCGCTTCAGTTAGCTTTTATTGCCCCCGGTGTTATCTGGGTAGCCGCGTTGCTGAGTTTACTGTTGTCGCTCCATGCTTTTTATCAGGCTGATTACGAAGACGGAAGTCTGGAGCAGTTATTGTTAAGTGGTGTGTCGGGTTATTCCATTATTGTGGCTAAGGCATTTGCCAACTGGATAGTAACCGGATTACCATTAGTTATTATGGCGCCATTTATTGGTTTGCTGCTCAATCTGGATGCAGAAGCTAATCTGGTGGCGATGTTTGCACTATTACTCGGTACGCCGAGTCTGTGTTTTATCGGAGCCATAGGCATGTGTCTGACAATGGGGTTAAGGAATGGCGGTGTTTTGCTTACTATTCTTGTATTACCGCTTTTTATACCGGTATTAATCTTTGGTGCGTCTTGTGTAGAGGCGGCTTCTGTAGGGCGGCTGTATAATGGTCAGCTGGCAGTATTGGGTGCAATTTTAATTTTCAGCGCAATGTTAGCGCCGTTTGCCGCTTCAGTTGCAATGAAAATATCGATTGATTAGATTATAGTGGTCATATTTAGCCTGACAGGTTTTGCAGATTTGTTTTAGCAGTGTATATAGTGAGAAAATAGCGGAAAATTTATGTGGAAATGGTTTTATCAATTAGCATCACCAAGGTATTTTTATGGTATGTCATACCGTTTAATTCCCTGGTTGAGTAGTATTGCGCTGATTTTACTGGTTGCCGGGGTGGTCATGGGGTTATTGCTCTCTCCAGCAGACTTTAAACAGGGAAATACTGTTCGCATTATGTATGTTCATGTGCCTGCGGCTTATTTGTCGATGATGGTCTATGTCGTAATGGCATTAACTGGCGCGATTGGACTAATCTGGCGTATAAAAATGGCCTATGTTGTGTCAATTAGCTGTGCTTCTATTGGTGCTGTTTTTACATTAATTGCGTTACTGACAGGGGCTATCTGGGGACGGCCTACCTGGGGAACTTACTGGGTATGGGATGCAAGGCTAACATCGGAGCTGATTTTGTTATTTTTATATCTGGGTGTACTCTCATTACATAGTGCATTTGATGATAAAAAGTCGGCTGATAAGGCGGTGGCGGTTCTGGCTCTGGTTGGGCTGGTTAATATTCCCATTATTCACTTCTCGGTAGAGTGGTGGAATACCCTTCATCAGAGTGCATCGCTTTCAAAGTTTGAAAAGCCTTCTATTGAAACCAGTATGTTAATTCCACTATTAACGATGATTTTTGCATTTAAGTTTTATTTTTTCTCAACACTGGCACATAAAGTCAGAGCTGAAATTTTAATCAGAGAAAAACAGGCAAAGTGGGTTAAAGCTTTAATTTCAGGAGAGTCCTCATGAGTTTTATTAGCGAACTGATTGCATTTGATTCGTTTAGAGACTTTATTGAAATGGACGGGCATGGTTTTTATGTCTGGCTTTGTTACGGTATTGTTATTTTTGTTCTGATAGCACAATACATCGTTATAAAAAGAAATCTTGATAAAAATAAAAAACAATTGAAACGTTATTACAGGCG
>JADGFG010000279.1:0-657 GCA_016743995.1 Kangiellaceae bacterium
CCGTTCCAATAAATACGGTGATAGCGCCATAATCTTTTTAGAAGCCATGCAACGTATTTCCAATCATAAGCTGGATAAACACCGCGTGCTTTTTCTGGCGCCCAGAGAGTCTATGGTAAATATTTTACCACTGGTCAGGCAGTCTCAGATGAAGCTTCATAAAAGTGTCATGAAATTTCAGGCCGATGACTGGAGTGAAGGCAGTTTTAAAAACAGAACGCATACTGGCGTGGCTAAAGAAGTTGAAAAGTTTGGTGAGGGGTTTAAGCAAAAGTCAGCCGAAATGCGTTTAGAAGCGACCTCTAACTCTCTTAAAGCCGGTGCGCTTGCTTTGACAGCCGGTTCGCTCTATAAGTTTCCAGCGGCATTAGCAGCACCCGGCCTGGCTTGGCGCTCACAAAGCTTGCGAAATATGGCCTCCCTTAATATCGCTGACCCGGCATTAAATCCTCACTTACATCCGTTTAAATCAAAAAGTGAAATGCACGCTCATGTCATTACTGAGACTGGTGGGTTAGCCAAATCATTTGCGGCTGTTGTTAAAGCTCGGCTGAAAGGACGGAATTCATGAGTTTAATTCGCCGTTTTTTTGGCGACGACCAGAATTTAAAAGCCGCTAATCTGGAGTCTGCTCCAAGGTTAACGCTTGATTTGTCT
>JADGFG010000279.1:667-4215 GCA_016743995.1 Kangiellaceae bacterium
TCATGCCGGGGGGGGGCAACGAACAGAATTTAATGTCCATCAGGAAAAGTTTGATTTTTTTAGTGATAACCGGATTTCTACTAAAAAAATTCATGTCAACGGATGGAAGTTTTGGGGGAAACAAAAGAGATCAATCGGATACGTATTATTTAAAACATTTTTGGTCCATCCTCATATTTTTTCAGCTGAGCAGTCATTACTTGATAAAAATAATTTGAGATGTTGGGTTATGGATTATGTTAATAGTGGTTGGTGGATAGAAGATAATCAGGAACGCAGTGAGCTGGAAGACTGGCATCCCGATAAACATAAGTTGTTTCAATACCCGCAGTCAGAGGAGGAGATTAAGTTTGATGCTAACGTCAATGGTTACTACTTTGATGTGTTAGAGCCGCGAATTAACGAAGGTCAAACGATTAATACCTATTATTGCGCCCCTATTGATAAGAAGTATTTAATTCATTTTTTCTTTCGCTCAAGAGTTGTTGGAGAAGAATACTTCAGTTCCGAACACAATTTTGCGGAAGCTTCAGCAAAATTTATTAAAGATTTTATGTCAATGGTCTCGTTAGAACTTTCTGATGAGGCAAAGAAGCAAAAGCAGGCTGCTGAACAAAAAATGCTGAAAAAAATGCTGACAAGTTCTGATGGTTAAACAACATTTCTTTTCCTCATTTTTGAAGTGAATCTTTTCGACAATATAAGATTAACGGTATTCGTCTGTTCCTGCTTTAGTGGGGTTCTCCGGCGCTTTACCGCTCGCGGATTGTGTCTTTGAATAGCGCTCTCGTAGCGTCAGTTTTACTGAAGTGAAGGCTATTAAAAAGAACGGACGCACAGCGGTTATTTGCTTTTGAGATTTTCTGTTGGTAATTTTTGTTGGAAGGGGTCGTGGTTAGTACGCAGCGCCTTTGATTTTTTTTTAACAATAACGAAACTACAACCGCACTTCCCCAGTTTCGCAAGGCTACGCTTTCTTGCGAGTGGCTTTTGGCCAAAGCCCCAAAAGGTCTTTTCCGCTTCAGGCGAACGGGTTTTTCTTAAGTTTTGATAGCGATATCATTTTACCGTCGTCATTTATTGACAGTGAAATAATGGGAAGGGAAAAACTCGCTGCGCTCAGACATTCCCCTTCTTTTCCATCATTTCATACATTCCACAGAACCGTTCACGAGCGCTCGGCAGGGGGGACTTTGATGGTGTTTGTTCTATAGCGACACAAAGTATTTGTTAGTGGAGTCAGAGCGAAGCGCTGCGAAAGGCTTTTGACCTTAAAGCAAAAGTTAATACCTGAAAGGCTGCTAATGAAGGAATTTCTGGTATTAAAGGAATATCCAGCTTCATCGAGCGTTACTTAAAAACGATTACGGACTAAAGCCCATTGAACGAAAAAACACCAACCAGTTCTCAGTCTCTGGCATATCTCAAAACCTGACCCTGCCAGCCTTTATAAAACAGCACGGCTTTAGTTGCGTAGCAACAAGGGACTGTTTTATAATCGGAGCAATAGTTTATTGTATTGCGCTTGCGTATTTTTTACGGTAGACAGATTACTATAAAATAGACATCTCATTCAGGGATTTTTATTTCAGGACTCATTCATGAAAACAGTCAGACTCTCTTCAATTTTTCATCATGTTATCGCACTGTTGCTTACCGGGTTTATCGTCAGTTGTGGCGGTGGAGGCGGAGGTGGTGGAACGCCAGAAGACAAGGTGCCAGATGCTTTCAGTTTTACTGCGCAAACCGAGCTGGCTTACAACCAGGTGGTTGAGTCGAATGAAATTACGGTCTCAGGTATCAATGCCGCTGCAGCAATGAGTGTTGCGGGCGGTGAATATTCTATTGATGGCGCGCCCTATAGCGCTACGGCAACCACAGTAACCACGGGCAAAAAAATCAAGCTGAGAGTGACCGCTGGTGATACTTTTAACGTCACCAAAGAAGTTACTTTAACCATTGGTGGTATTGTTGGTAAGTTTTCAACCACAACGATTGTCTCAGAAGACACCACGCCAGACGCATTTACTTTTCCTGCAAAAACCGAAGCTCTGATGGCAAAAACCGTAGAGTCTGATGAAATAACCATTAGCGGATTTAACTTTCCAGCGGCTATCAGTATTGCTGGTGGTGAATATGCCATTGGTACGGGGGCTTTCACCAGCACAGCAGGTACCATTACTAATGGGCAAACGGTTAAAGTTCGACTGACAGCGGCATCAGCCATTAATACACCAGCAAAAACCACATTGACCATTGGTGGTGTGGCGGGTAAATTTACTGCGACCACTCACACGGCAGATAGCAATGGTCTGTTCACTGGTACAGGTACCGTGAACGGTGCAACTCCCCTGGCTGCTGTAAAAGGCATTATTCATCAGGAGCGATTTATGTTGGTTAAAGAAGGAACAAATGCTCCTGATCCACTTGTGCCCAGTGTTTTATATGATGGTCAAATCGAAAGCTATGCTGGTACAACTTTTACCGCAAAAGTTACTGTATATTACAATGGTCTTAATAGCCCGCAACAACACTCTACTACTACGGCAACAGGAACGATTGACGTAATGGGAAAGACGGTTACTCTGGATTTAACGGGAACAGGATATGGACATGGTACAATTAGTCTGACTTACAGTAACCTTTATGAAAGGGATGCAACTTATGTTCGATTTAAAACAGGGGACTACCCCTTTAGATGGCTAGGCAGAACCAATACGATTGCTCAGGCAGATAGTCATCAGCTTATTTATTCAAATAATGATGTTGAAGATTTTACCTCATCTACAGTTTTAACTCCTGCCTGCACTTATGTGAATGCAAAAAAAAATGCAGATAGTAACTTCAATGTATACAGCGTTGCTTTTAACTCCGAAAACACAGGAGCCTCCAAAAACTGTGATCATATAGGAGTGAATTTTTCAGGGTTCGCCACTGTTGTGGACGGTGGAATGCGCGGAACAGATGGTATCATGTGGTTTATGACCACTAACGGAATATTTTCCAATTTTTCGATTCTGGAGTATCAGACCAAATAGTTTTCTTAATTTGAGAACATTAGGATGTGCCGGTTCTATCTGAAAGGAATTCATAAATAATCGTTAGCTAGCTGTAATCATCTAAATAATTACTTTGGATAAAAAACTTTAATAAAATCATTAAAGTTTTTTATCGCATAGAGCAGATAACAGTCAATAAAGTAGACGGGAAAAATGAAGATAAAGACATATAATCAATTATTCAACCTTGTTGCTAAAACATAAGCCACAAGCTTGAAAACTATTACGGACTGTGTAAAATAACCTGAATCAGGCAGCACTATTATACAAGCCGTTTTTATTGCTTAACTTATTATTAATAATTAACAACAAATTAATTACTCATTAACAACTAATCAAGGAAAAGGGAAGATGGAATTCGATAGCGTTCTACAAAAAGCAAAATTATCAGGTTTAAGTAAAATTTTAGGGACTCCAGAAAGTCTATTCGTATTTTTAAGCGACAATACTACAGGTCGTTGCGGACGTCGCATTTATATCAACTCAAAT